>CAZFKB010000003.1:0-70866 GCA_964519785.1 uncultured Candidatus Obscuribacterales bacterium
GCCTGGAATAACTTTTCTACCTTTATTACTTTTGACTGGAAAAGCGACGTCAAGATAAGCTACATCAATGGTATCGTCGTCTTGCGTATCCCAGCCGCCAACGCGTGTAACTTCAGGCGCGTCGCAGTCGAGCAGATAACTCATCATCGATAGGTCGTGCGGAGCTAGATCCCAGAGCACACTGTCGCGTCGGGTCTGGTTGAAATTCATTCGGTCAGAGCGAACGAAACGCAATTCGCCAAGCTCGCCTGATGCAATTAAGTCTTTAAGTGTATTGACCGCAGGATGGTACAAAAGCAAGTGCCCGACCATCAAAACAAGATTTCGTTCAGTTGCAAGCTCATCGAGCTCTTCTGCATGCTTGACGTCAAGAGCAAGCGGCTTTTCTACATATACATGTTTGCCCTGGAGCAAAGATTTTTTAGCCACATCAAAGTGAGTATCCGAAGGTGTGGCAATTACAACCCCAGTTATCGACTTGTCATCAAGAACTGTTTGAAAGTCGGTAGTGACGCTGACTCCTTTGTACTCTTTGGCCAAGCGATCGAGTCTTTCGGTATCAGCGTCACAAATAACTTGCAAGGCGCCCAGATGAGCGTAATTGCGGACCAGGTTCTTACCCCAGTTTCCACATCCAACTACAGCCACTTTGGGCAAATCCAAGTAAATTACTCCTATTTCTTCTTATTTACTGCTTCGCTGAATTCTTTGCCTACTCTAAAACCTGGAACTCTTTTAGCAGGGATATGCAAGACTTCGTTTGTCTTGGGATTGCGACCCTGTCTTGCTTTTCTTTGACGGGCTTCAAATGTACCAAAACCAACAAGGGTAACTTTCTCTCCGGAGGCCACAGATTTGATAATTGTTTCCATCATGCTATTGATAATTGTTTCAGCATCTTTTTTAGTAGTAGAGGCATTCTTGGCGACGATGTCGACTAATTCTGCTTTGTTCAAGGTGATTCACTCCAATCTTGATGATAAAGACTCTTAAGGGATTCCTGAGGGATGCCATTTGTGTTTCCGAGAGATTCCGTTGAGATTCCGATGAGAACAGAGGGATACCTGTGATACTAATTTAGGACTAAGCAATGCTAGCATAAACTCGTCCGTCTCTGAAGCAATAACCCTACATGTTGACCGAAAAGCAAACTAACAAAGCTCTAGATTTAAGACGCGATGCCTGGTTGGAAATCGATCGCGGGGCTGTGCGACATAATCTGAACCTTGTCAAATCCTGGACCCAGAGTCCAATTATGGGGGTAGTAAAGGGAGACGCTTATGGACATGGGGCAGACGAAATATCAAAACTGCTTTTGTCACAAGATATAAACTGGCTTGCAGTAGCTAGTGCAGCCGAAGCAATTGAATTAAGAAAAAATTTCTCAAAACCGCATGTTCTGATATTGAGTCCAGCACCAGAAAGTTCATTAAGCATTTTAATCGGACAAAATATCGATTTGACCGTCACATCTTTTGAACAAATCGAACTGGTCGACTCAGTTGCAAAAGGGCTTGGCACAAAAGCTCGTATACATTTGAAAATGGATTCAGGGATGCATCGTCTTGGTGCTAGTCTGAATGATTTGAGCGCACTGCTTGATTCGATTAATAACAAAGATCTCGAACTTGTTAGTATTTTTTCGCATCTGGCAAAATCGGGCGACCTTGCTGCAACTAAATTTCAGCACGAAAATTTTGTTTCGGCATTGAATCATGTAAAAGACAAAA
Organism: uncultured Candidatus Obscuribacterales bacterium; assembly: GCA_964519785.1. Classification (GTDB taxonomy): domain Bacteria; phylum Cyanobacteriota; class Vampirovibrionia; order Obscuribacterales; family Obscuribacteraceae; genus Aved-18. Next base: position 1,731 of record CAZFKB010000003.1, read on the forward strand.
TCAAACCCGGCATTTTCACACATCTTGCCAATAGCGAAGCGACACGAAAATTTCCTTTTTCGCACCTGGACATGGTGCGCATCGGTCTATATTTGTATGGACTTGAAGCACGCGCTTTATCCGTCGACTTAAAACCAGCTATCGCGCTCAAGGCACGAATCAATCATCTTACTTCGATTAAAGCGATGGAAGGGGCTGGTTACGACTGGACATATGTGGCTTCCAAAGATGGGCTTTTAGCAAGCGTTCCAGTTGGTTATGCCGATGGAGTGCCACGCAGATTATCGAACCAGATGGTCGCTATGCTTGATGGCAAGCTAATCAAGCAAGCCGGCAGAATTTCAATGGATCAAATGCTTTTTGACGTTACCGACATTCCCTCTGTCAAAACAGGTGATGTCATCACACTTTTAGATGCAAGCGTCCCGCAACTGACACTTTCTTGCTGGGCAGAATTGGACGACACAATAACTTACGAACTGGCTTGCGCACTGGCAATGCGTTTGCCACGTATTTATATAAACTAAAGGTAATTATGGAAATCGGTCTTTTATTTGGAACATTTAACCCTATACACAATGGTCACTGGCTTATCGCCGAATGTGCCCAACAACAATTCAGCTTGGACAAAATTCTTTTTATTACAAGCCCACATCCTCCGCACAGAGACGATGTGTTACTGGCTCCCGAAGCAAGACACGAAATGGTTTGCCAGGCATTAAGCGGCTCTACTTATTTTGAAGCATCCGATATCGAACTCTTGCGCACAGGTCCTTCTTACACTATAGACACAGTGGAAGAACTGGAAAAAAAATATCCTGCAGATACAAGATTTAGTTTGATTCTTGGTGAAGACAACCTGTTACAACTAGACACCTGGCACAGAGCCCAAGACCTGGCAAAAAAATGCAGAGTACTCGTGGCTCCGCGCGCCGCTCTTGCACCACATTCAGTGCATACCAAAGAAAATCAATTAATCGAATTGAGTCATGAAGCAAAAGAAATGCAAGCTAAACTGCGCGGTCTTGTCGTAGAAGCAATAAATTTTGGTGGCATTCATTTATCGAGCACCCAGGTAAGAGAAAATATCAAAATGGGTTTTCCAATAGATTCGTTCTTGCCTCAAGCAGTAGCTAGAATCGTGACTGAGCGAGGTTATTACAAATGAACCAGACATTGCTCGACAACTCAATTAGCTGGGTTCAAGAACGAGTCACAGCCAAGCGCTTCGAACACATCAAAGGTGTCGCTCAAGCAGGTGAGTATATCGCGTCTAAATTGCCGCTTGACTTAGACAAGGACAAAATAGCACTTGCCTGCTGGCTTCATGATTCATGCAAAGAACTCAAAGCAAGCGAACTTGTTTTGCAAGCCAAACGTCTTGGACTAAATCCCACAAAATTCGAAGAAGAAAACGGTCATCTACTGCACGGACCAGTGGCTGCAATGACTGTAAAAGAAAAATGGAATATCGACGACAAAGACATTTTAGATGGTATCGCCGAGCATACACTCGGGATGGCGCCTATGAGCCTGTTTTCTCAAGTAGTCTATCTTGCTGACGCGCTTGAACAATCGCGCCCCTTCGACTTTGTGATGCCTATTTGGAGCGAACTTGGACTTGTTCCTTATTTTGAATCAAACAACAGTTTAGCGCTCGATATAACCAAAGAAGAGGCCGAGCTGTGCTTAGCCAAAGCAATGCTAAAAGCAAGTGATGCTAGTATCGATCATCTCTTGAAAGTGCAAAAACCAATTCATCCGCGCGCAGTCGATGTACGCAATTACTTTTTGGCTAAAGTGAAAGCGCCCTAGACTTTGTTTTCTGAATCTAGGTTTTGCTCAGAATCTGACGTTGTTTCTGATTTAGACTCAACCTGAGACACCGGCTTTGGCTCAGACTCTTGGTCTTGAGCGGGTTCTTTTATCTTCAGCTCTTTCTCGCGCTTTTTGATTCCGGCATGCAAAGTTTTGATTTTAGAAAAGCGCCCGAACTGCCAGACTACTAGTCCAAATAAAACATAGAACAGACCGCATGGCTGATCAATTTTAATTGGCACCACACCATGAGGAATATCAAATGCAAATGGTATGGCGACGAATTGACCATACAAATAAAGGACCGCGCCTAAAACTATAGACATCAATGCAAGTGGTCGGGTTATATCAAGATTCATTTTAAAACCTCACCATAGACCGACATTTAGAAGCATAAGCACAGTAAGCAAAAAGATTGTTGCAAGCAATACCATTCGATTTTCTCTTGCAAACACGCTTGAAAGGTGGAAAGTAAGCAGACTCAAATCTTTTGAATCGGTCTTGTCTTGTTTGCCAGAAAAAAGAAGAGCAATCACTATCGAGCCAATAAACACAAAAAACGCTCTGGATAAATTGCTTGCAAAAGCCGATCTGAAGCCAAAATAGGCAAGCTGAGTCTTTACTGGTGCAACCAGTGCACCAAGTCCAAGTGGCAATAAGTTTGGCGAAACACTCGACAATATCGAGCAAAAATAATGAAGCATGGCAATTATGACGCCGCCTATAATACCGGCTTTAGCGCCTTTAGAAGTACAACCAGGAAGAAACAGTCCGCAAACTGTAACTGCACAAAGTGGCACTCCCAAAAATGTAAATACAGTCTGTACGTAGTTTGCAATTCCTGGAAACTGATTCATCACAAGGGCCAGTGCGGCAAACACAGCGGCTCCAGCTACGGTCAACTTTTGGGCACGTATAATTTTTGCATAGCCTGAAGCATTCTGGATGTCGCAAAATACTGCAGTCGAAAAGACCATTAATCCAGCTTGCAGAGAACACAAAACGGAAGCTATGAAGGCTGCAACACAAATACCAAACATCCCGGGTGTGTACCAGTTACCCATAAGCAACGGCAGAATCAGTAAAGCAGACTCAGAATCTTTGACATCGAACATTTTGAGCGAGGGAATTGCTGCCACCGCAACTAGTGTCGGAAAAACTATAATAAATGGCGAGATCATACGCAGCCAGCCGGCTGTCACAACGGCTTTTTTCGCATCTTGAGGGTCATCTACCGACTGTACTCTTTGTATGACTGAATAGTCGAGAGCAAACATCCCAAGCGACATAGACAAAGCAAGACCAGTAAAAATGAAATCCCACTTTACGCCAAGAGAATTAAGTCCCAGTAAAGGTTTCCAAATCTGAAAATATGATTTGTCCATTAGCTCGACCACAATTTTGTTCCAATCGCCAAAATGTGCAATTCCCAAAATTGAAAGCGGGGTCAGAGCAAAAATTATGATACTCACAAGCAAGAGCGAATTTAAAATGGCTGCGCTCAATCCTCCAAGAACCACATAGCCAGCTGCAATTGCTGCAAGGATCATGATCCAGATTGCTTGGGGAAGCGGCAAGAAGAATGTCAGAGCTTTTGCCCCTAGAAACAAATTCAAGGCACAAAAAATACTGACTAAAATAATGTAGACATAAGCACCAATTTGTCTTGTGTCACTATCAAAGCGTCTGTGCAAATACTCAGGCAAATTTTTTATTTGCGCCTTGGCAAAAACTGGTATCACACAAAAAATCAGAAAAGCAAAAGCAGGGATAGTTCCCATCCAGAAATAGTGCAGACTGACTATTCCATGATCGGCAGTAAGAGCCGAAAGCCCGACGATATCAAAGGCAGTAAGACCAAGCGAAAAAAGCGAAATAGCTATGACCCAGGCGGGTAATTTCTTTGCCACCAGAAAAAAATCGTTTGCCGAATGCATTTGTTGTTTGCATCGAAATCCGACATAAAAAAGGAAGGCAAGGAAAATTGAAACTATTGCGTAGTCTACAATACCCAGTTCTATTTTCATTCAGGCTTAAATCAGCTATTAACGCATGTCTTCGCCGAAAGACATGTCTGATTGATTGTCTTTCTTCGAACCGAGCAAGCGTAAGTTTGTTGCCGAGATAAACGACTTAACGTGTTTTTGACCCTGGTCATCGGTCCATCGGTTGAAGTCTAAACGACCTTCAATACCAATAAGACTGCCTTTTCTGACATATTCGCCAGCCACTTCAGCCTGACGACCCCAGACTTCGATATCGAACCAGTCTGTTTCTTTTTCTTTAGTAGGACGATTAACGGCTACCGAAAAAGTGGTTTTCACTTTGCCGGATTCAAAGTATCGCATTTCGGGATCTCTGCCCGCTCTACCTACTACAACTACCGAATTCACCATAAACTCGCCCTCAAAAATATTGCTCTTAAAAGCTTATCTAAAAATGAATGACTTAGATCATTAAGCGTTGACTCTAGCCATTTATTTCTTATTCATTCAAGCTAGTTCAAATGACAAGCGAAATACCACACCAAATAGAATTTTCGCACAGACAGCCTCCCTGGCACGTGCTGGTGCTTGGTACTTTCACACTACTTGCTTATTTGCCATTCTGGTTCTATAAGACGCTAAAAGCGCTTAAAAAAGAAGACCTCTTAGAAAATGCAGTGCTTAAAAAGCTGCCACCTGCTGTGCTTGCCTTTTCAATGGTCATTCCAATCATCAATATATTTACAGCAGCCAGTGTATTCAACGAATGTCTCAACCTTTACCCGGATGGAAACTACCCGCTAAAGCGCAATGTCGGCTTGGCATCCTTATTCTTAGCCATGTTCATGAGCTTGCTTTTTCCTCTTAGCAAAGGTGACGGCCCACAGGTTCTGCTTTTTGTTCTTGGAGTTTTGCCTGTTGCATTGTGCCAGCAATGGCTAAACGCATACTGGAAGGGAACTGAGAAAGAAAGTGTCATTTACAGAGAAGCTTTTTCTGTCACCGAATTGCTTGTAATCATAGTTGGTAGCTTGATCTTCGGTTTGATTGTTTTCAATTTCATGATTGAAAAAGCATCTTAACTACAAAGTCAATTGCTTAGAAACCATGTTTTTTAGCCCAGTTTATAAGCTTATCTACCGAATCGAGTTCAACTTTGGCAGCAAGGTGCATGGCAATCTCAGTCAACTCATCTTCGGTAAAACCGAGTCGCTCAGCTGCTTTTTTAAGTTTTCCGCGTTTGGTCAAATGACGCAGAATCATGCGCTCATTATAAGTAAGACGAGTTATATATCGAGGTAAAGAGGCGGAAATAACGCCTTTTGAACCGCGCGAAACCATCAAAATTGTCATTCGCATCAAAGCAGAGCGGTCAGCCTTAAGCATGTAACCACAGGCGCCCGCTTCGAGCCAATCCTGAACATCGGCTACTTTGGCGTTGCTTGCGTACATTATCACTTTGGCATTTGGCAACGTACAAAGACGTTTTAAGAGGTCTTGAACAGTTAAAAATCCAGGCAAGTGCAAATCGAGCAGAATAATTGTAGGTAAAAGCTGTTTGGCCATTTGCCAGGCTTCATCTGAAGTACCTGCTTCGCCAACGACTTCGATCAGTTCGCCATCGGCCAGTTGCGCAACTGCCTCTTTGCGACTGTCTATATCGTCGTCCACGACCATTAGCCTGATCATGTAAATCTACATCCTTGTAAATGCGAACTAATTACGACCCCGAATCAAAGCCTAGCTGAAAGCTCGAATCACTACAAGAGCCAGGGATTACACCAATTTGTCAAGCATGTTTATTTACTCGGCACACCGATTTGCCTTTTGTTTGCTAAATCTAAATTAGTTTGGATGATAGCGAAAGCAATGAAGTAACTTTGAGGCGGCTGATATGAATATATTTGAGTATTTTAGAGATGACGATAAGCGCGTAAAGGCTATGGCTAGTGAAATCGTCGAGCATTATGCCGATTGGCCTCAAGATCGGGTCTTCGAAAGCGTGAAGAAACTGATCGAGGTTGTCGAAAAACATATGCATCGAGTAGAGACCTTGTTGCTCACCCGGTTCAATGAAAATGATCCTGAAATGGAATCAGTCATGGCACGCTGGAGCACTAAAAAGTTAGAAATAAAAGACTGTATCGACGGACTCATAATGGTCCACGTCGATGAGCCTGGATTTGAAGATACGCTGATGCGCTTATCTAAACTAATCGAAAATCTAGCTCGTTTCGACAAAGAAGAATTGTATCCAAAAGTGCAGGAATGCGCGACTGAAAAGGATTTGTCGGCGATGAACAAAAACTTTCAGACTGAGATGCAACGCTAAGGAGGATTCAATATGCAACACCAAATGCACGAACCAGAAATAGGTTTGTTGAATGAACTATTGAAAGGCGAAATAAGCGCAGTTGAATCCTATGATGCTGCTCTTCCTAAAGTAAACGAATCTTCTGTTGCTGATATTCTGCAACAATGCCGTGACTCGCACTATTTTAGAGCTGAACGTTTGCGCTCGACTATTTCTAAAAGTGGTGGCGAGCCAGTTTGTGACGCAGGCCCATGGGGCAGTTTTGCAAAAATGGTAACATCAGCTGCAAGTAGCGCTGGAGACAAAGCGATCATTTCTGCACTTGAAGAAGGTGAAGATATCGGCTCCAACACTTATGAGTGGAAGCTGCGTGATATGAAAGGCGAGAATCGCAATCTTATTCGCGATGAATTATGGCCAAAACAGAAAGCGACTCACAAGTTGATTTCTAAACTAGCTCAACAAGCTCTTGGCGGCGTCTGGCCACCCACTCCAGATGCTCATTTAGAAGCTTAGAAAGCCCTGAAATTGATTCGACCAATAAAAATATAGAGTTCCTTCTATTTGGATATAATGTCCTTTGAACATAGAAGGAGCTCTTTTAATTATGAAACTATTTTCCAAGCGAACTTCACTTGTAGTGGTATCACTTGTAGCCTTGCTTGCATCAAGTAGTTATGACGCTCAGGCTCAGAAAAAATTTGTAAATGCAAAAGAGCATACTCAAAAAACGATGGGCGGACAGGCGGTAAGAACGCCTTCAGGTCTTGTTTATCGTGATTTAAAAGTAGGAAACGGAGCATCTCCCTCTCCTGGTGCCACAGTGACCGTGCATTACACCGGATGGCTACATCCTTCTAATCAAAAATTTGATAGCTCGGTAGATAAAGGTCAACCATTTTCTTTCACCATCGGTTATGGTCAGGTTATCAAAGGTTGGGACGAAGGCGTTATGTCAATGCGCGTCGGTGGCAGAAGAGTTTTGCTCATTCCACCAAATCTTGGTTATGGAGCAGCCGGCATGCCTGGCGCTATTCCTCCGAATTCGACTTTGAAGTTTGACGTTCAACTACTTGGAGTAAAAGCCGGACGAGGCTAACTTCAAAAACAGGTCAGTCAAAAACACGTTCCGATATCGGAACGTGTTTTTTCATAAGACACAGTTTGGCGCGAGATTTTAGCCAGGCTTTTGCATAGCAAAAAAATCTGCATATAAACTCATTCAGTTTATATAGAAAAGATCGATTGTGGACCAAATAAGCTAGCTCAAGGAGCGATATGAACTTTGTTCTGTCCCTTTTCTTTAGCCTTCAGCAAGGCATTATTTGCAGCTTCAAGTAATTCATGAGGGTCATTGCCATGGACCGGATAGCTCGAAACAGCAACTGTAGCCGTGACTCTTACCATATTGCCAGTTTTAGGATCTTCTACCTCGAGCATCGAAACTCTTCTACGCACACGTTCTGCTACTACAAGCGCGCCCTCGGCATCTGTTTCGTGCAAGACAGCGACTAATTCTTCGCCCCCCCAGCGTGCAGGCATATCTATTTCGCGAACTGAACTCTTGACGATTTTTCCTACTTCAATAAGCACTAAATCGCCCACTTCATGACCGTATTTAAGATTGATATCACGCAAATGGTCGATGTCTACAATCATCAAAGAAAGTGAATATCCAAGGCGCAGTGCTCGCTTTAGAGAGTGAATCAAATGTTCTTTGAAAATGTGACGATTGGGAAGACCAGTTAAAACATCTGTACCGACAAGTTCTTGAAGCCTGGCTTCTGAATTAGCTAGCTGGTGCCTGAGACGGTCGATTTCGCGCTCTTTCTCTTTCAACAAACGTTCGAGCTGAAGATTGCGAGTTTGTAACTGATTATTGGATGCCTGAGGCTCACCGTTACGATAACGACCCTGAGATCCGTTTCCGTGAATTGTCTGCCACATTAAGGTTAGATGGGCTTTCATTAGTCTCTCCCGAGCTGGCTTTTAATGAGATTGGGGTAGGTTTAAAAACGAGCTCACAAGCATGTGGAGCAATGCTTGTCTCTTCAAGTGTTGACTCTAACCGAGCTGATTGGGGCTCAAATTGGAGTCTGGAGCGTTGTTGTGGCTTTCCCTTCAATACTTGCTGGAACAGCCACTGTTCCACCAGTGCAGTTATATTAGTACAAATTAGTAATCTTTACTAGATGCAATGAGATAAATTCTCACGTTTAATCTATTGCCTGATCTTGAGTCCAGTACTTAGTTAATAGGTATTCTGGTTAAGTCTGATCCTGTTTTTCTACTTTTAAATACAAGGAAGTACTTTTGTTTGGTTCCGCTGGAAAAGAACAAGAAATGGGCTTTTCCCCTTTGTTTGGGCGCCACTGCGCCTTTTGGGGTGCTCATCGGAACAGGTAAACATTTTTGCCCATTTTCAGATATTGCAGAAACATCGAAAAAATGAAAAGGCGTATTGGAATTATTCTGGATATCGATATCGACTTCTAAAAGCTTGGTCGATTTGTCGTCCCAGTTATTTTTCACAAATTTGTATTTTTCGATTTTCAAATCAAGCCCAGCGAGTTTTGGAATTGGCTTTGCTGCTTGAGCTTCATTTGGATTGAAAGCAACTGTTGTTATTGGCTCTGCCGTTTTCATCTGAATCATGTCTTCAGAACTGAAATTGCGAACGTTTCCTTTGCTTTTGCCAAAGCCGAAGGCACCAATTGCAGCTCCGATTGCAGCACCAGCACCAATATTAATACCGTAAGTGGAAATTGTAGTGTGAATCCCGGTCAATTGCCACGCAAGCAACGCTCCAGCACCAGCTCCAGCACCCATGTAAGCGCTACTAATAGCAACTTGTTTGGCAATCATTTTGACCGTACCGTCTTTACTTGAATATTTGGCTGGAAAGTCGATTTCGTACTGACCGTCAGGGCTTACTATTTTGTCGAATTCAATTTCAAGGTGACCATCGCGATGAAAACGCTTTTTACCCTGCGAATTGGTAACAAGTCCGCGCATATACCATCCGCCAGGGATGCCCAGACCTGAGCCATTACTTACGTCTTGCCCAACTCTAAACCAGAGCTCGTCACCTTTTTGAGTCATTTCAGAATTGATATGCATATTGTCTGGAACGATCAAATTGATAGTGGTCTCGGCTGGAATAGTTTGTACCGACCCAGATAAAAAAGGCGATGGTCGCTCACCCATCTCAATTGAACCTTTGAGCAATTCCAGGTCTTTTTTCAACTTGGGAGTGTTAAAAGCGTTTTTTTCTGGCGCACAATAAGCTGGGGCAAAACAAAAATTGCATACCATAAGATTTGCCAATACAAAAGCAGCAGATTTATTGAAAACTGACTTTTTCATTTCTTACTGAAAAGACCTTTGATTTTGCCCATCAGAGTTTGTTTGGCTTTGGCATCTGCGCGAGTAATTTCTTGCTCTTTGATTTTTTGTTTAATCTGAGTTTCAAGCAGTCGCGCTTGTGAATCGCGAGGGTCCATACGCAGTGCTGTCTGCACTTCAGTCATAGCAAGGGTATACCAGCCGCGAGCTTGGTACACCTCGGCTAATTTATTGTGATATTTAGGATCTTTTGGAACAAGTCTAATAGCCTCTTTCATGGCAATTTCGGCTTCTTGATACTGTTTTATTTTGAGCAACTCGTCGGCACGCTCGAGGTGCTTATTTGCCCATTTAACGTTTATATTAGACTCTGTGGTAGTTGTAGTAATTGCTTGCAATTCTGAGGCAGAAACCCTTGGCGATGCCACCGTATTTGATGCGTCAACCTTTCCTGATTCAACATCACTCACTAAATGTTGACCGGACAATAGCTCACTTTGTTCCTTGTTCAAGTGCAAACGGCGCAAAGCGTCATATTCGGCTCTTTTTTCTGCATCCGAAATAATATTATGCGCGCGAGTCACTTTGGCAAATTCACGTTGGGCAAGTGCACGTTGCTCGGGGTCGTTGGGGAAACGGTCAGGGTGTAGGCGTTTTGCCAGCTTGATATAAGCCCGCCGTATCTCTTCGGCGGCAGCCGTCTCCTCGACGCCTAAAATGGCGTAATAGTCCTCTTCAAACTCCTGCATGTGTCTATTCTATATCTATTGGGACGCTGCGTCTTGGCAAAGGCTAACTTATAAAGAAATTGTAGAATTATTAGCCCCCTATAAGGTAGAGCATCATAATGAAAAATAGGGTCAAATACACACTGCGTTACTAACTATTTTTCTAACAGGAAAAAAGAAAATGAATCTTGACAGATTTACAAATAAAGCACAGGAAGCCATTCTTGCCTGCCGTGGGTTCTTGTCTCGTTTCAGCCATAGCCAGGTAATTCCGGAACACTTACTTCTTGCCCTTATGGAACAAGAAAACGGTCTGGCGCAAACAATTGTCGAAAAATTGGACAGCGACCCCACCAAAATTGCTCAAGAAACGCGCCGTTATTTGGAACGTCAGCCAAAAGCAAGCTCCGTTTCGATGTCAAAAGATGAACTTCATGTTTCAAACAAACTAGTTAAAACTCTCGACGATGCAAGCCAAGAAGCAGAGTCGATGCACGACGAGTATATAAGTATCGAACATATACTAATCGCATTGTGCGACGCCGACCGATCAGAAGCCGGGTCGATTCTTAAGAGCAATGGCATCACCAAAGAAAAAATCATTGCCGCACTTTCTACTATTCGTGGAAATCAGAAAGTTACAAGTCAAGATCCCGAAGCCACTTATCAGGCTCTTGAGCGTTATGCTCGCGACCTAACCAAAGCGGCAGCCAAAGGAAAACTTGACCCTGTTATTGGACGCGACGACGAAATAAGACGCGTAATGCAAGTTTTGTCACGCAAAACAAAAAATAATCCAGTTCTTGTAGGCGAGCCTGGTGTAGGTAAAACCGCAATAGTTGAAGGGCTAGCGGTGCGTATCACAAAAGGCGATGTGCCCGAGGGATTGAAAGACAAAAAGGTTATGGCACTGGATATGGGCTCACTTGTTGCGGGCGCCAAATTCAGAGGCGAGTTCGAAGAACGCTTGAAAGCAGTACTTAAAGAAGTTATTGATTCGCAAGGTCAAATCATTCTATTTATAGATGAGTTGCACACCGTTGTCGGTGCTGGTGCCACTGGTGACAGTGCTATGGATGCCGGAAACTTGCTCAAACCACCGCTTGCCCGTGGCGAATTGCACTGTATCGGTGCCACCACTGTCGATGAGTATCGCAAATACATAGAAAAAGATCCGGCGCTCGAGCGTCGCTTCCAGACCGTAGTTGTCGATGAGCCAAGCGTCGAAGAAACGATTTCTATATTGCGCGGATTGAAAGAAAGATACGAAGTGCACCACGGTGTTCGAATCAAAGACTCGGCTCTGGTTTCAGCCTGCGTTTTGTCTAATCGTTATATAACAGATCGCTTTTTGCCAGACAAAGCAATTGACCTTGTGGATGAGGCTGCAGCCCGAATGCGCATAGAGATTGACTCTTTGCCCACAGAACTTGACGAGTTGGAACGTAAAAAAATTCAGCTTGAAATCGAACGCGAAGCTTTGCGCAAAGAAACAGACGACGCATCAAAGGATCGTCTAGTCAAACTGGAAAAAGAACTGGCTAACGTTAAAGAAAACGCCGAAGAATTTCGTTTGAAATGGCAAGGCGAAAAACAATCGCTTCAAGTTTTGCAGCAAATCAAAGCCGATATCGAAAAAACTAAGCTTGCAGTCGAGCAAGCCGAGCGCGCGACTGACTTGCAAAAAGCCGCCGAATTAAAATATGGCAAATTGATTGAACTTGAAAAACAATTGAAAGAAGAAGAAGCCACAATCAAGAACAAGAAAGGCTCGCACCTGCTCAAAGAAGAGATAGACGAAGAAGACATTGCCGAAATCGTAGCCAAATGGACACATATTCCGGTCAATAAATTACTCGAGGGCGAAGTTCAAAAGCTTCTAAAACTTGAACAACATTTGCACCAGCGTGTAATTGGTCAGGACGAAGCCATTGAAGTGGTGGCAAGTGCGGTGCGACGCGCGCGTGCCGGGCTTAAAGATCCAAATCGCCCAATCGGCTCATTTCTATTCCTGGGACCGACCGGTGTGGGAAAAACAGAGCTTGCTAAAGCACTAGCTGAATTCTTATTCGACGACGAGCAAGCAATTGTTCGAATCGATATGTCTGAATATCAAGAAAGACACACTGTTGCACGCTTGATTGGTGCGCCTCCAGGATATATTGGATTCGACGAAGGCGGACAGCTTACAGAAGCTGTAAGACGTCGCGCCTTTTCTTGCATTCTTTTTGATGAAATAGAAAAGGCCCACTCTGACGTCTTCAACGTTTTATTGCAAGTGCTCGACGAAGGACATTTGACAGACTCTAAAGGTCGCAAGGTCGATTTTAGAAATACTGTAATTATTATGACCTCTAATATCGGAAGTAATTACATTCTTGACTATCAAATGAAGAGCGCTATCGATGGCGAGGCCGGTTACGATGTGATGAAAGACAAGGTGCTCGACGCCCTGCGTCAACACTTCAGACCAGAATTTCTCAATCGTATCGATGAGACTGTTGTTTTCCATGCTTTGACTGCCAACGAATTGAAAAATATCGTTGATATTCAGCTCAACCAGCTCAACAAGCGACTGGTCGATAGGAAAATGGAATTCATTGCAACTGATGCGGCTCGCGACTGGCTAGCACGAACCGGATATGACCCGGTTTATGGTGCTCGACCGCTCAAACGGTTGATTCAAAAAGAAATTGAAAATCCAGTTTCACTCAAAATGTTAGAAGGCGTTTTCAAAGATGGCGATAAAATTATTATCGACGCCAAAGAAGACCATCTTACATTCGAAAAAGAATCTGCAGCACTAGTTGCAAGTTCGGTCTAAGACAATAACTTGGAGGACCAATGAGTTTTAAAAGTAAGTTTGCTCTTGCATTGATTTCAATCTTGAGCATTAGCTTCAGCGCGCAGGCAAATCTTGCCTGTATGGCTGAATCAGGCTTTGTAAGCCCAATTCCAGAAGGACATCATAGTCTCACACCAACATTTGTTTTTAAAGACGCTAAAAAAGCAATTGAATTCTACAAGAAGGCTTTTGGCGCCAATCAAACTGAATTGATAGAGCACCAGGGCAAAGTCATGCACGCCGAAATGAAGATTGGTGATTCACATTTGATGTTGTCTGATGAATTTCCCGAAGGAGATTGTCTGGCACCCAAAGAGGGCCTTGGCTATATGAGCCTCTATTTGTATGTGAGGGATGTAGACAAAGCATACAAACTAGCCGTGGATAGCGGAGCCAAGTCTAAAATGGAGCCTTGCAATATGTTCTGGGGCGACCGATATGCCTCAGTCCAAGACCCTTTTGGTTATGTTTGGCAATTAGCATCGCGCAAAGAGAATTTGACTAGCGAAGAAGTGAAAAAGCGTTGTGACGAATTCTTTTCTTCGATAAAAAAAACAAAGTGACAAGTGCTTGACGCAATTAGCCGAATTATCGCCCCCACCAAAAGCACATTTTAAAATCACAAACCGATAACGGAACGTAATTTTAAGAGAGGGGTTAAGAGGGGTCGAAGTCTGAAAACGACCGCAGGGCAAGGGCGAAGACTTCTTTTAAAGGTTTGCTATTTTTGATTGAGTAGTCTGCGCAGTCAGCATATTCAGGCTGGACATTGACGATTTTGCCGTTTTCATCTCGCGCAATTTTAATGCGAATTTCTCCGTTTTCGGGAAGCTTGACGATTTGAAATTCTCGTTTGCTCATCTTGCGCTCAGCGAGATAACTTCGAACACCTAAAGTGGTTGTTTCACTTAAGAGCATTTTTTCAATCTGTTCTTTGTCTGAGATTTGACAAAGTACAGAAATCTGATGAGCGCTACGACCCTTTTTCATTACACACGGAGTAATTGTGACATCAAGAGCACCGCATTCGAGCAATCGCTCAGAAGTGTAGGCAAGCCAGTTGGGTGGGCAATCGTCTATATTCGCTTCAACCACGGCGATGGTATCGCTAGTAATACTGGAAGAATTTTCGTCACAATTGGAATTTTTTGCACTTACGACATTTCCAATCATCACCCGCACTACATTTGGATGCTCTTTTGGATTTAGTGAACCAGCACCATATCCGCACCCGTCAATAGACTCAAAAGCAGGCATTCTAGTCCAGGTAGTTGCGATGGACGAAAGAATGGCAGCTCCAGTTGGAGTCAGACACTCGAAAGCAATATCGATTGAAGAGACCGGAGCTTTGGCTTGCGCCATTATATTCGAGACAGCAGGACAAGGAATCGGAAAAATTCCATGTGCACTTTTCACATGTCCTCGTCCAAGCGGCAGGGCGGAGACGTGTGCATCTTCGATTTCAAGCATGACATAACCGATTGCAAATCCAACAATATCGATTATGGCATCAAGTGAACCAACTTCATGAAAACGTGCTTTCCATGGACTTATTCCATGCACTTTTCCTTCTGCCTCAGCCAGATTGAGAAATATTTTTTTCGATAGCTCCACCGCTTTTGAATTCAGCTTAGAAGAATCGATTATTTCCATTATTTGCAAAAGCGAAGTTCCATGTTCATGTTCATGAGCAAAATGGTCTTCGTGATAATTTGAATGGTCATGCTCATGAGTATGGTCGTGTATATGAGTATGGTCGTGATCATGAGTGTGATCATGAGGGTGAGAGTGAGAGTGAGAATGATCATGAGAGTGCTCATGCTCATGGTGGTGCTCGACTTGATGAGCATAAGAATGTTCATCAACTGGCTTACCCTGATCATTCAGCACATCGACCTGCAATTTCTTGGCAGAAATAGTACAACGAATAACGTCACGACAAGAGATCTGGATTTTATCCCATGGCAGCGCAAGCTGTCTTACTTCTTTCAACCAGGCGTCAAAATCAAGTCCAGCACTAACTAAAGAACCAATAAGCATATCGCCTGCAGCACCAAACTGACAGTCAAAATATGCCGTTTTTTTGGAAGCAGTCATTTATCTAGTAAGCTCCCCAACGTACGGAATCTGAAAATCTACCACCATTTTGTCATGCGTAATCGAGGCGGCATGCGATGAATAGCTTGCATATTCGCTCAAGTGCTGATTGAGCAATACAAAAGTTTTGTCGCCAGGAGTGAGCACCATTTTGTAATATCCATTTTTAGAAGTTTCTACTGCACCACCCCCATGCACTCGCTCTGACGATTTGAAAGCGTGCCCTGTAGCAAATGCTTTAATGACTATTCCTTTTACAGGTTTGCCATCACGGCTGGTGACTCGTCCTTCGACCAGATAGCCGTGTTTCATACCAATCAGTATATTGCGCGCTTCAGTACCTGGAATATTTTCCACAATGGCTGATGCCAGTTGAGTTTTCATCGGCGCTGTCACTTCTAAAAAAAGTGGTCCGCAAGGGTCGTGATCAAACGAAAACTCACCTTTGCCATTAGTACTGGTGGCTGAAATATAGCCATTGTCTTTCTTTTCCCAGACTTCCACCCTCACGCCCTTTATAGGATTGTTGGCAGAATCGGTCACACGACCACTCAATTTGTAGCATCCATGACTCTGAGCTTTGACAGGAGCGGCACAATTACTTCCAAGCATTACGAAGAAAGATGCAGCAAAGGAGGTTAGCAAGAGATTGGGTGTAGAATAGTTTTTCATAGCTTTTAATTGTAGTCTCTTTTTTACCGGCGGCTTATGCCTATCCAGATTGGTTCCTTAACATTGAAAGGTCGCGTCTATGTGCCTCCCATGGCTGGAGTCACCGACCTTGTGTTTCGAAGAATCGTTCGCAGAGTCGACTCTACCTGTCTTATGTCCACCGAAATGGTCTCAAGCCGCAGCTTAATGTATAAGCCCGAAAACCGAATAATGGAATTAGACCAGGGTGAGCACCCCGTTGGAATACAAATTTTTGGTCACGAACCAGATGTAATGGCGCAGGCAGCGACAATGGCAGAAGCGCGCGGGGCAGACTTTTTAGACATCAATATGGGTTGTCCAGTGCCCAAAATTACAAATGGCAAAGATGGCTGCGCATTGATGCGCGAACCTCAGCTGGCGCGGGAAATCGTGCGTTCGGTCAAGTCTTCGGTCAAAATTCCGGTAACGGTCAAATTCCGCCTTGGCTGGGACGAAAGCCACAAAAATTGTGTCGAGTTTGGCGAAATGATAGAAGAGGCTGGTGCTTCTGCGGTCACTGTCCATGGGCGAACACGGGCTCAAAGATATTCCGGCACAGCTGACTGGAATTTCATAAGTTATGTCAAAAAGGCTCTGTCTATACCAGTCTTCGGCAATGGCGATGTTTTCACTCCCGAAGATGCCTTAAAACTCTTAGAAGTTACAGGGTGCGACGGTGTTGCAGTTGCGCGCGGCACACTAGGAAATCCCTGGCTAATTCCACGAATCACAAAATATTTGGACCATGGAATTCTTGACGATGCCCCAGACAATGTCGAGCGACTTTTGCTTGCTTATTTGCACGCCAAAGGGCTTTGTCAGTACAAAGGTGCTGATGTCGGAGTGCGCGAATCGAGACGTCACTTGACCAGTTATACAAAAGGAATGAGCGGAGCTGCACCCTTTAGAAACAGGCTTACACAGGTAAATAGCTTGAAAGACATCGAAGTCATTTTAAGCGAATTAGCTTTTATTTGTAGTGGTAAAGAAGGTCAGGAACGCTTACTTGCTGGCATAGAGAATCATGATTTCGACGAGAGCGAAAACCCAGACAAAGGGCACCATGATAGTGAACGCCACTTCAAGCCCCCAGTCGAGATTGACTCCCTCAGCCCAGTCGCAAAACCATAGGACGCCGTTTACAAAAGGGGTCATGCACCAGCCCCAAACCCCAGTCAAAAGCGCAGCCGTTAATATAATTGACCAAATGTCCATATTGATTGCCTTCCGCCTAGTTGCCCTGCGAAGTGCTTTTGCACCTGCATTAGAATCGTAGGCAAAGCATTTATTCAGAGCAATGGTGGAATCACCACGGTTGCCAAGAAATAATCTTTATGGGGAAAATTTAATATACGTAACCGGAGGTCGAGATCAAAATTGTTCCGTCGCCCTCGGCAGCTACCATTTGCAGTGCCTGAATAACCGAGTTGACAGTCTTGTGTTGCTCGCGTGACTCATTCTTGATCTGTTTGGCTCTTTGAGCCACTCTCAGCACGAGTTCGTAGCGGTTGGTGCTTTCGTCGAGTAATTGATCCAGAATATTTGTAGTGCTCATGAACTATGAAAATCTCCGCCAATATGCGCCGGATTTAACGGGTAATCCGCAATCTCTCAGCGTACACGATATGCTCAAGATTGCCAATGGCTTCATCAAGATTGTCATTTATAACTTCATAATCGAACAGATTCTTCGAGCTAAGCTCTTCTTTTGCTTTTTCAAGACGTGAAAGAATACGCTCGGGTGACTCTGTTGCTCTTGATTGCAGTCTTGACTTTAGCTCGTCATAAGAGGGAGGAGAGATGAAAATAAGCACCGCTTGTGGATATTTCTGACGGATTTGCTTTGCGCCTTCCACTTCAATCTCAAGTATTACGTCCTGTCCTTCGCTCAGAGACTTTTCGACCCATGTACGGGGAGTCCCGTAATAATGCTCAGTGAACTTAGCCCATTCAAGAAATTCGCCACGCAATTTCATTTTAAAAAATTCGTCTGACGAGCAAAAAAAGTAATCTACGTTCTGACGCTCACCTTCACGCATCTGTCTTGTGGTCGCTGAGACAGATTTGGCAATGTGCGGAACGCGCTCCAGAATCTTGGCAATCATCGTTCCCTTGCCAACACCAGACGGGCCGGTGACGACAAATAAATTGGTAGTTCTGTTAATCACTGATTTTTCAGCTTCGCTCGGCATTTTGCTCGATTTCGTCATTGTAGTGAATTATGTCGTGAATTCAGGTAAAAATATAGGGGTACAAATGATAAATCATGCAACCTTTTGATGCTCTTAGTCTTAAAGCTGTGCTTCAAGAAGCGAAACCGCTTCTTTTGAACAAACGCGTGGACAAAATCAGTCAGCTTGGGCGAGATGAACTTTTGATTGGTTTGCGCTCCAAAAGTGGCAATATCAATATTTTTCTTTCCGCCCACTCAACTTATGCTCGTATTTGTCTGGTTCGCATTCCAAGCTCTGGCGACAAATCGAACTCAAATGAACGAAACATTTTTGAGCGCTATCAGATAAAAGAAAAATTCAAATCACAACCAAAGTTTGGTGTGATTCTGCGCAAATTGCTTTACGCGGCAACACTTGTGGGTGTTGAACAATTGCCTGGTGAACGCGTTATCGACTTTGTTTTTTCCTGCATAGACGAAGTCGGCACAACTTCTTTAAAAGTACTGTCGGCAGAGCTTATGGGAAGACATAGCAATTTGATTTTTTGGGACAAAGAAACCAGAGTCATTTTGGCTGCATCACATGTGGTGACAAAAGAGATGAGTCGCAGACGTGAAATTCTGCCTAAAGGTATTTACGAGCGTCCCCCCGCAGTGGATAAACCAAATATTTTTCTGCTCGACAAAAATATTGTAAATGCCAAGATTGACGCTTTAGCGGACAGCCTCAATAAAACCGAATCCGAAACAACGCCACCACATGTGGTTACCTATGAACAGTGGTTTTTGTCTACATTCAGTGGTCTTGGAAAAACACTGGCAGAAGAACTGACAAGAAGTCTCCATCTTCCATCTAAAATCGAGAAATTCGACTCCCTAAGCTTGAGCGAATCTATTTGGCAGAAGATAGACGCTTTGCAAAAGATACAAGACTTTCATCCAAAGATGTGCAAAAACTATTCCACTTATAGTTGCCTTGGCTGGAATGAATTTGACGAATTTATTGAATTCAGTACATGCAACGACATGATTGAACACTATTATAGAGTGCTTGAAAGCAAAGAACAATTCAGTCAATTGAAAGAAAGACTCTTTTCAGAGGTAAAAGGCGAACGTCAAAAACTAGAAGCTAGACGCGCTCAAGCCGGTGAACATGCCGTAAACGAAGAGGAGCTTTCCAATTACAAAACATCCGGCGATTTGATTCTTGCTCACCTGCGCGAACTGAAACCAGGACAAGAAGAGCTTTTGGTTGAGCAATCAAAAATCAAAATCAATCCATTATTATCCGGGGTACAAAATGCCCAGCATTATTACCGACTTTACTCTAAAGCCAGAGCCCGCATTTCATCTGCCTCTACTGTGATGGACGAGATAAATAATCGTCTTTCGTTTTTGGATAAAATCGACCAGGCATTAAAAAGCGCTCCCGGACTTTCTGAATTGACTGCTGTAAAAGAAACATTACTCCCAAAAAATCCATCGCAACAAACTGCAACTAGAACCAGCGAGCAAGCTAGACACAAAAAAGAGCAAAACAACAAAACGTCTGGTAAGCGAAAATTACTTAGTTTGAATTCAAAAGATGGTTGGAAAATTTATGCAGGTAGAAACAGGCATGAGAACAGTCACTTGCTTTCAATTGCTAATCAATTCGATATCTGGCTTCATGTTCTAGGACAAAGTGGAGCTCACGTTCTAATTAGAGTTCCATCTACAAAACAAGACCCACCCAAATCCACTTTGCTTGAAGCCGCCCAGATTGCAGCAAGGCTTTCCAGAGTTCCAGCTGGAGCAAAAGTGACAGTTGTGTATACACAGTGTCGCTATGTCAAAAGTCTGGATAAAAACAAAATTGGACAAGTACGCTACGAAAACGAAAAAACATTGCTTGTCGATACATCAGTAGCGATGCCCGACTTGATTAAGAGACTCTATTCTCAAAACTAGTTTGAGAACTAAATTTTGCGAAAGAGTCCGACCACCACGCCTTGTATTTGCAAGTCGTTTTGACTACTTACAAAAATTGGTTCCATACTCGAATTGGCAGGCTGCAAGCGAAATCCACCTTTTTCTTTGTAAAAGCGCTTGAGAGTCGCACCTTCGTCCTCGATCAACGCGACCACTATGTCGCCATTGTTAGGAGATGGATTTGGTTTGACAATTACAAAATCGCCTTCATAAATTCCGTCTTCTATCATCGACTCGCCTTTGACCTGCAAAGCATAACAACCACGCTCGGCGTAGTCTGAGTCTATTTCAAGAAAATCGGTCGTCTGATTAATGGCATCAATTGGAGAACCGGCTGCAATTTTTCCAACAAGAGGCAGACCTCTGCTCTTTCTTGTTTCGAAAGAATTTTCTATTTCTTCGAACTCTTCTTCAACTGCAATGGTTAAATGCTGCATTCCAAGCTCAGACACACGCAATGACCGGTTGAGATTGGGCTCCCACTCAACCATGTTTTTGTTCTTCAAAGCAGTGACATGTTGATGCACTGTCATACGATTTTTCACCCCTAGAAGGGCTGCAAGCTCGGCAAGGCTGGGAGCATAATGTTTTTCTTTACTAAGCCTGGCGATTGCGTTTAGAACATCTTGCTGGCGCGGAGGAAGCGTTTTCATAATAAGCCCCAATAGGATACATATGTAAGTGTATTACCATCGAGGGTCGTTTGTCCACCCTTTTGACCAAATTAGAAAAAAATATCGGATCCAGAGCATTGGACCCGACTAAATGCTCAACTCGGCTCGACCATAAATTGCCGGGGGCTTTTTGTTTCCATTTTTGACCCACATCTGGGTTCCATAATCGAAATGCCACCATTCATGAGGATAATTCACAAAACCAGCTTGACGCATTGCATGATAAAGCAAACGTCTATTCACTCTAGCTTCAACTTCATGCGCACCCTGCATAGAGCTATTTTCAAAATAGGTTGTAGCTGAAATCTCGTCTGCCTGGTCAAAGCTAGACCCCATGAATAGCGGCTTTTGGTCCTTAAGCGAACGGAGAGTCAGATCGATGGCACCGCCTGTATTGTGTACTGGCCAGGTGCGCCAGTTACCAGGATCGAAACTGCGCGGGTCAGAACAATATGTTCCTGCAAACTGAACCAGGTCTTCTTCTTTTGGCGTGCTCAAAACTTCTTCGCCACGCTTGATGAAGTAATTCCAAATATCTGTTTGCAAAGAAATTGGTCTGAATCCGTCCAATGCCAGAACTTCGACTTGATATTTTTTCAATCGCTCATTTGCTTCGATCAATTTTTTCGCTACCGATCTACGCACGAAAACTGTAGCAAGTGCATTTGCAAAAGCCTTATGATATGGAGGATCGTCTGACGAATAGGCAGAATGCACTGCCACTTTATGTAGTGCCAGATCGACTAAAGGTTCCTGGTTAAATTCACCGTCGAGATCGATTTCGACCTGATGATAATCGAGAGCAGTATTGTCGGCACAGCCAGCAGGCAAAACTATAGGGGTATCGCGGTAATCTTCCATAGGGTTATTAATACACTACGGTGATACAATTTAGCTACTATGAAAAAGCTAATATCATTTATCAATACTGTTCCGCTTCTTGCATCCCTTATTTTCTTTTCGCCCCAGATTGCTATGTCAGAAGAATCAGCAAAAGAACAAAATCTTCCAAAAGAAGAAATAAAAAGAGTTAGTGAATCCTCCAATTCATTCAAGGTCATTTCTAAAGTGAGTGAATTACCCGGCGGACTGAACAAACAATTAGGCGAAATGGCTGATCCTGGAAAACCTTTCAACTCTGGCTGTGTTCGCACACCTGGGCTTGCAAGCCAGGCAATGAAATTTGCTGCTGCATCAAACGACCGTTTATGGCTTTCATATCAGTCTGGCGGCATCTGCCTGATGAACAAACTAGAACTGTACGAACTTCAAGGAAAATCAAACAAATTAATTTGGTCGACCATCACTCCACGACCAATGGCGTCACTAAACGAAATCAGCGAGTTTTTGAAAAAAACAATTTTGAAGGCAAAATAATTTATGCCTGATTTTTGCAATAACTTCATGCCCCATGGCGTTTGTTTGCAATGGAATACGCCACTGCTTTTGACCTGGATCCTAGCCAATGCAGGCATAGCTCTTGCATATTTTGCCATTCCTGCAGCGCTTGTTTATTTCGTCAAAAAACGCAAAGACGATTTGCCTTATCACTTTATGTTCAAGCTATTCGCACTTTTTATTGTGTCTTGCGGAATGACACATTTAATGAAAATATGGACAATTTACCATGCTCATTATTGGGCTGAAGCTTTGCTTGATTTGCTTACCGCAATAGTTTCACTTGCGACTGCGATTTTGCTCTGGCCGCTTATTCCCAAGATGCTAGCGTTGAAAAGCCCGGCACAGCTTGAAGAGGCTAATCAAAAACTGGCAAAAGCCAACGATGAATTAAGCACATTGAATAGGAATCTGGTATTAGCTCGTGACCAGGCTCTTGAAGCCTCGAATCTAAAATCGTCCTTCGTGGCAAATATCAGTCACGAATTACGCACACCAGTAACTGGTGTGATGGGAATGAACGAATTGCTCATGCGTACTGAATTGACGCCGCATCAAAAAGATCTGGCATCTTCTATTCAAGAAGCTGCAAAATCATTGCACTTAATAGTCAACGACATTCTAGACCTTTCAAAAATCGAAGCAGGAAAAATGACACTGCAACGACTGCTTCTCAATCTACCTGAAATGGTCCGAGAATCTATTAATATGCTTTTGCCTGCAGCTCAAAAAAAGGGGCTGGTTTTAAACTGTTTGATTGACCCGCATCTAGAAGAACACGGATCAAATTTGAGCGGCGATCCAGTGCGTGTAAATCAAGTCTTGCTCAACTTAATGGGCAATGCAGTCAAATTCACTGACCATGGACAAATCGACGTGGAAGCAATTGTTCTAAAACGCGACGAATCAAGAACACTGGTCAAATTTTCGGTCACTGACACAGGCATTGGCATTGATGAAGAAGTAAAGAAAGTGCTCTTTCAGCCTTTCACCCAGGCGGATGAATCTACAACAAGAAAATATGGCGGTACTGGTCTTGGTCTGACAATAAGCAAGCTTTTAGTTGAATTGATGGATGGCGAAATTGGAGTAGAAAGCCAGAAAAACAAAGGGTCTACATTCTGGTTTATTGTGCCGTTCACTCACACGCCTGAAATTATATTGAAAAGATATACGACCTCAATGACCATCAATTTAGGTACCGCTTCGCAAGGAAAAGTACTTGTAGTCGAAGATAATCCAGTTTTACGCAGTCTGGCTTGCAAACAATTGGAAACTCTTGGAATAGGCGCTCATGCAGTTTCAAACGGACAGGCAGCTCTTGACGAACTTTCGCGCACTCGCTATTCGCTCATATTAATGGATTGCCATCTTCCAGTTCTCGATGGTTTTGAAGCTACTCAAAAAATTCGCGAATTAGAGAAAAACACCAACGAACATATAACTATCATCGCTATGACAGCAGGCGCTATGACAGGCGATTATGAAAAATGCCGTCAAGCTGGAATGGATGATTATTTAGCTAAACCGTATACTTTGAAACAACTCAAAGAAAAGCTCAGCAACTGGCTTTTGACTGAAAAATCGATTCCGCCAAGTGATAAAAAAGATGCATAAATAGCATTTCAGTTCTTGGATACCAGATTTAAGCTTCGCCCAAAACCACGTTAGATAGGCGGCTTCAGCCCCTGTTCTATGCGGAAGATATCCAATCGAATCAATTGCATCCAATCGTTAAGAGTGTTAACTTCGATGCATCGAACGAATCAAAATCAAGGAGCAAAACCAAAAGCACCTGTGCGCTCGGCAAGACACAGGGGTTTGAGTCCTATTGTCATTTTGCAAATGAACTCAAACCTGGTGGGGGAAGAGTGGTTAAAAACCACCGCTGTCCCGCAACTGTAACAGCCCACTGAAAAGGACGCTGCAAGCCAGTCTACCCACTCGAGCGTAAGGACGAACCTCTTCGATGCTTAAAGAGGACCGTCCATATCGAGCATACCTCAATCAAGTGTTTGATATGGACTCTCCTCTTGGTCCGGCTGTAGCCGGACTCAGAGGGCTTTTGCATCCTTACACAAATGGAGAATCAGAACTAAATGAGCCCGTCTTCTTCCCCTGCCACCACATCCAGTGCCAACTCCACTGTGGTTGACGCTATCAATGTTTCATCGCCATCTGCTGTATACCCCAACCACAAAGTATTGAGAAGAAACGGGAGTATCGCTCAGTTCGAACCTCAAAAAATTGCTGTGGCAATGACCAAAGCTTTCCTTGCTGCCGAAGGCGAACACGGCGCAGACAGCTCGCGCATCAGAGACCTTGTCAAAAAGCTGACCCAACAAATTGTAGATACTTTAATTGAACGACTTCCAGATGGTGGCACTTTCCACATCGAGCATATTCAAGACCAGGTAGAAATCTCGCTCATGCGCGCTGGCGAATACGAAGTCGCTCGCGGTTATGTTTTGTATCGCGGCGAACGCAGCAAACAAAGAGCTGAGCAAAAACCAGAAAGAGTCAGCCCAACCATAAACATAATCGGATTCGATGGTGTCAAAAAGCCTTATAGTAAGCAACATTTTTTTGGCGTAGTAAATTCAGCCTGCCAAGGACTTTCCGAAAATGTTTCGGCTGAAAAAATTTGCGAACTCTCTGCTGAAAATTTGTTTGATGGTGTACACGAATCTGAAGTATGGAAATCACTCATTTTTGTCAGCCGCTCACTTATCGAATACGAACCCGATTACACCTATGTCTGTGCTCGTTTGCTTTTACACGAATTGCGCCGCGAAGTACTTGGTGAAGAAGTCTTCGCTGAAAATATGCAAGCACGCTATGCTGAAGCATTCCCTCAGTACATTTCTCGTGGTATCAAAGCAGGATTGCTCGATGAGCGCCTGCAAGAATTCGATTTGAACAAAATAGGCAAAGCTCTTCGTGCTGACCGCGACTTCAAATTCCAGTATCTTGGATTGCAGACACTCTACGATAGATATTTGCTACACGAAAACAATTCTCGTTTCGAGTTACCACAGATGTTCTGGATGCGGGTAGCCATGGGTCTTTCAATCAATGAAATTGATCGTGAAACACGCGCGATCGAGTTCTATGACGTACTTTCAAGCTTCGATTTTGTTTCTTCCACACCAACCCTGTTCAACTCTGGAACCAAGCGCCCGCAGTTATCATCATGCTTCTTGACCACAGTTGGCGATGATCTATCTTCTATTTACGAAGCTATTCGCGAAAATGCGATGCTCTCGAAATTCTCCGGCGGTCTTGGTAACGACTGGACCCCGGTTCGTGCTCTCAATGCACATATCAAAGGCACAAATGGAAAGAGCCAGGGTGTAGTTCCTTTCTTGAAAGTAGTAAACGACACTGCAGTAGCCGTAAATCAAGGCGGCAAGCGCAAAGGTGCTGTATGCTGCTATCTTGAATCGTGGCACCTGGATATCGAAGAATTTTTAGAACTGCGCAAAAACACTGGCGACGACCGCCGCCGCACCCACGATATGAACACAGCCAACTGGATTCCAGATTTGTTTATGGCACGTGTTTTGAAAGACGAACAGTGGACATTGTTCAGCCCAGAAGAAGTGCCTGAATTGCACGATTTGTTTGGAGCCGAATTCAAAGCTGCATACGAAGCCTACGAAACTCTGGCTGATGAAGGCAAAATCAAATCATTCAAACGCATCCCAGCAGTGAGCCTCTGGCGCAAAATGCTTTCGATGTTGTTTGAAACTGGCCACCCCTGGATCACATTCAAAGATCCATGCAACGCAAGAAGCCCGCAACAACACATGGGTGTAGTGCATTCTTCAAACCTTTGCACCGAAATCACGCTCAACACATCTGATTCTGAAACTGCAGTATGCAATCTTGGTTCGGTCAATCTAATCGCTCACTTGAAAAATGGCGAACTGGATCTTGAAAAACTGGAGCGCACCTGTCGAATTGCGATGCGCATGCTCGACAACGTAATAGACATCAACTATTACAGCGTACCCAAAGCTCGCAACTCCAACATGCGCCATCGTCCAGTCGGACTGGGCATTATGGGCTTCCAGGACGCTCTCATCACATTGCGCATTCCTTATTCGTCGCGTCAAGCTGTCGAATTTGCCGACTATGCACAAGAAGCAGTAAGCTATTACGCCATTCTGTCAAGCAGCCAATTAGCGAGCGAACGCGGTTCTTATCCTACATATAAAGGAAGCCTGTGGGATCGTGGCATCTTGCCTATCGACAGCTTGAAATTGCTCGAAGAGTCTCGCAAAGCCACAGTAGGTCACAGCGAAAATGTTTTCGAAGTCAACTATGACCAGAAACTCGATTGGTCCGTGGTGCGTAATTCTATTAAAGAACACGGCATCAGAAACAGTAATTGTCTTGCTATCGCACCCACTGCCACTATTGCTAATATCGCTGGAGTAAGCCCTTCGATTGAACCAACATTCCAGAATTTGTATGTTAAGAGCAATCTTTCTGGCGAATTCACTGTCATAAATTCTTATCTGGTGCGCGACTTGAAAGAGCGCGGACTCTGGGACGAAGTGATGGTACACGATCTCAAATACTTCGACGGATCAGTACTTGCAATCGAGCGCATTCCTCAGGACTTGAAAGCTCTCTATGCAACAGCTTTTGAAGTCGACCCACGCTGGTTGGTAGAGTGTGCTTCACGCCGTCAAAAATGGATTGACCAGGCTCAAAGCTTGAACTTGTACATGAGCGAACCAAGCGGTCGCAAATTGGACGATCTATATAAAATGGCTTGGCGCAAAGCTCTCAAGACAACCTATTACTTGAGAACGACTTCTGCAACCTATGCTGAAAAATCAACCGTGCACACAGGCGCATTGAACAAAGTATCGAGCTCAATCGAAGCGCCGCAAGTGATGCCTATCATAGAAGGCAAAGTTTGCAATCCTAATGACACCGAATGTGAAGCCTGCCAGTAAGCTTTAAGCTTGAAGGGAAAAATATCAATGCTAAGTTTCGACGATTATTTAAACGACACTGGAAAAGAATCTCAAAATACCGAGCCCAAAACTCCAGTGGCCCAGAAACCAAAAACACATTCGATTCAACCGCTCGATAGCGCTAGTGAACTCGATTTCAGCCCTGTTCAAAACACACAACCTCAAGAAGTAGTGACTGTAATAACAGCTGAGCCTGCACCAGTGCAAAAACCAGCATCCACCGCTGCTTTTGCCACTACCCAATCTCCTTCTGCCGCTGCTGCCCAATCTTCTTCTGCCGCTGCTGAAGTCGGTGGTGTCACAGGCGTGGAAGAAATTTCTTTCAACGCTGGACGCATTAAGGTCGACGAAAAGCGCATTATCAACTGCCGAGCAGACGTCAATCAATTGGTGCCATTCAAATACGAATGGGCGTGGCAGAAATATCTTGATGCTTGCGCTAATCACTGGATGCCACAAGAGATTTCGATGAGCCGCGACATTGCCCTCTGGAAAGATCCTAACGGTCTTTCTCAAGACGAGCGTCGCATTATCAAACGAAACCTGGGATTTTTCACTACTGCAGATTCTCTGGTAGCAAATAATCTGGTGCTTGCCATTTATCGTCACATCACAAATCCCGAGTGCCGCCAGTATTTATTGCGTCAATCTTTTGAAGAAGCAATCCATACACACGCTTATCAGTATGTAGTGGAATCGCTAGGACTTGATGAAGGCGAAATATTCAACATGTATCGCGAGATCCCTAGCATCCACGCCAAAGATGTGTTCGAATTACAATTCACTCAAGAGTTGTCCGATCCGAATTTCAATACCGGCACTGAAGCTTCAGATCGACGTTTCTTGCGTAATCTGATTGGTTATTACATCATCATGGAAGGTTTGTTCTTCTATGTTGGATTCGTCCAGATGCTATCGTTTGGTCGCCAAAATAAAATGGTCGGCGCTTCCGAACAATTCCAGTACATCATGCGTGATGAGTCGATGCACCTCAATTTCGGTATCGACTTGATTAACCAGATAAAGGTTGAGAACCCGCACTTGTGGACAGCCGATTTCCAAAAAGAAATCATCGACCTTGTGATGCAGGGTGTTGAACTAGAATATCAGTATGCAGTCGATACCATGCCAAACGGAGTGCTTGGCTTGAATCAAAGCATGTTTAGCGAATATTTGCGCTTCATCGCCAATCGTCGCCTGAAACAAATCGGCTTGCCCGAACAATTTGCTGGAGCCAAAAATCCATTTCCGTGGATGAGTGAAATGATCGATTTGAAAAAAGAGAAGAATTTCTTCGAAACTCGAGTAATCGATTATCAAACAGGCGGCGCCCTAAACTGGACATAAATTCCAACTTGATTTGACCTCCACATGCTAATAGACGCAGGCAAAGCACCACCAGGCGACATCTATCGCATTCTACTTGGAAGTGTTTTGCCTCGTCCTATTGCATGGGTTTCTACCACCAGTAATAGTGGCGTTGACAATCTTGCACCATTTTCGTTTTTCAATGCTGTCAGTGCCAAACCACCACTCTTAGCATTTGCCCCAGCACTACATGCGGTGACAGAACCCAACTCTGCTAAGGGCGTGGCAAAAGACACTTTGCGCAATATCAAAGAAAACGGTGAGTTCGTAATTAATGTTGTGAGTTACGATCTTCGCACTCAAATGAATGCAAGCTCGGCAAATTTTTCCAAAGAAATTTCGGAATTTGACCAGTCTGGCTTGACCCGAGCACCGTCTAACATGATAAAGCCTCCACGAGTAGCGGAGTGCAAAATCAGCTTCGAGTGCCGCCTTTACAAACTGTTAGAGTTTGGCGAAGAGCCTTCTTCAGGCAACCTCGTAATCGGTTCTATACTTTGTGTACATCTGGACGATTTTGTTTATCGAGATGGATACATTGATACAAACAAGTTGGATCCAATCGCACGCATGGAAGGAAACTGGTATTGCACTGCCAGAGACCGTTTCAAGATGGAGCGTCCCAGTTGAATTTTTAAGTGGTGGAATCCTGGTGTCATAATAGATTTATGGCATTAGTACTTCTGGACGATCCTCTAGATTCGATTAAACTCGAATTGAAGACAGAACCCGATCGATTCGGTTCGGGTCCAGGTGGCTCAAACAGACCGCCTCGTCGCACAGCGCTTGGATATATGGGCGAAGACGACGACGCGAATAACAACATGCGAAAATGGCAACGCATGCAATTGAAAATTCTCGAGCGAGGATTGCAAGGATACAAAATCCGGTTGATTGCAACAGGAGATTATGCTTTTCTCAAAACAGACCTTGAGTTAGAAATTGGTTCTACCTATGACGGGCAATTTCTGCACTGGAACAAAGATGGTACCGCGACTTTCGTACCTGCCACTATCCAAAAATTCGAACAACAAATTGAGCCTCAAACGTTTTCGTTAAACGATTTACTACCCTTCAAAGAATCTACGTCCTCTGGCAAAGTAAATAGAAATAGTTCGCCAACCAGAGCTATACATCAGACACCGTCTGAAGAATCAGAGTTTGATCTTGAAACCTTTACTGATGTTTTTCCTCCCCCTTTGTCTATAAGCGAATTTGCGCCTCTAGATCTAATCCGATACAAATTAGCTGATTATTTGGATTGGTTCAAAGAAAATGCCTACACCGGTATCGTAAAGTTTAAACATAGTCGCTTCAATTCGTGCGGAGCACTTGTTTTGTTTCGAGGACGATGTGCTGGAGCTATGTTCACGGACATAGAACAGCAAGAGCCGCTAACGACACAACAAGCACTACCCCATTTGTATAGAGCAATGTCATTGCTTGGCGCCCAGGTGGTCTCGTACACACTGCCAGAAGAAATAGTGCTTCCGATATCGGCAGCGTTTCTTGGCTATCCTGTTCAACAAACGATAGAAAATTGCAAAGAGTATTTTGATCGTGTGCTCGGCTGGCTTAACCAAAACAACTCAATTGCAGTAGTAGCCATAACGGCAAAGACGGGCGAAACAATTCTTGTTTATATTTATCAAGGTAATTCGATTGGATTTCTAAGTTTAGAACGCAGGACATTTTGTTTGGATATGCAGGAAGTTTTTGATTTTGTCGCAAACAATACTAATATAGAGCTTTATGTAAGTGTTTTGCCAAACGAAATAGCCCAAAATTCCTTTCACTTTGGATTCGAACTTAGACTCTAAGCCTCTTGCCAGATCTTCAGGGTAGATGGCAAACTAGATTGTATGAGCGATGGCGAAATATCTCATTTGAGGCCCAGGTCGGAGTCTGAGCCGGAAACCCATTTAGAAAAGAACTCAGACAAGAAAACGGTCCAACAAATTGGCGAGGAAATTTGTCTTCCTCGACTTTCTAACGACTTAAAATATAAAAGAGCGCTAGATTTGCTGGTATCTTCAAGACAGGGCAGTAAAGCTGAACGTTTGAATTTGCATCAAGATGGCTTCCACCGGGTAATACTTTCTTTGAAACAGGAAGGATTTACCGGTTTTCTCTCTTTTTCATCGCAAAGGCAGTTTTCTCGTGGAGCCTTTCTCTTAAACAATGGACGATGCGTTGGATGCTTATACCAAAACAACTTGATGTTTGATTTGAGATCAACTGATGAATCAATCCGATTATTACTAAACGACTTGAATGATAAAGACGCTGAACTCTTTAAATACAGTTTGCCCCAATCAATAATTTTGCCGTACTCTGCTATGTTTTTGGGAAAGCAAATCGAGTTACCTGCTTCTAAAGCCATCTCTCCTTTTAGTCAACCGATAACGGTTGAACTTTCAAGACCAAATATTTTAGCCAAAATACTGACCACTCTCGAACGAGATAGAAGTACAGCTACAGTGGTTATCGACTCAAATAACGAAAACGGAATTTGTCTCATCTTTGTGCATCGCGGGTTTGCAGGTGCCAGTTTTTTAGTCGAACTTCAAACATTTTCTATCGACTTTGATACACCGAATAATTTTGTTGTTCAAAACGAAAACTCAAGCTTCACAACTAATATCTTGCCTCAAGAATTAATGTCGGAAGATCGACTTGGCATAGACCTTGCTGAATTCTTAATTTAATGCAGTCAAAAAAAACCAACCGATAACGGAACGATTTTTTCTAAACTCTACTGAAGCGTTTTAATTTCAGCGTAAATCGCGTCGCCTTCTTTTACTTTGTTTTGTTTATAGAGAGTCCTAGCGTATCCAGCCAAGCACTCCTTCAACTCTTTGATATTTACACCATTTTCAGCTCGCTTTGTTTTGAGGATATCAATGCATTTTTGATAATTCAAACAAGCCTGATCCAACTGATTATTTTGTCTGTGTGCTTCAGCCAGCTCCTTCAAAAGAAGTGAGTATTTAACAGCGCTTGCATCAATTGATGACTCTATTTCACAGGCTTCAGAAAATGATTTAATTGCTTGATCGAACTGATGTAATTCAAGATTTGTCTTCCCAAGCTCGCTTAAAATATCGCTTTTCGACTGTTGGTTAGATGCTGACTTTAGCTGAGCTTGAAGCAATTGCAGCTTCTCTTCTGCAGCCCATCGTTTGTCCTGTAATTGATTTTCAATTTTTTTGTTGTATTCAAGTGGATGCAATTTCGCACCCCCTCTCGAAATTTGAAAATCACCATCAGGTAGACTGACATCATTGAATTTGTAATGTTCAATATCGCTTTTAGGACCGGCAGTTAATGTATATTCAACCCCATATCCGTTTTTCCAAGCCTGAGGAAGCGGATCAAATGGTCCGGCTCTTTTTATTGCTGCTAGCCCTGCTTCGTCCACTAATTTATTTCCAGAAGTTTTCTTTAAACTTACTGTTTTGATTTTTCCTGAAGATTCAATCAAGAAATAGATAGTCACCTTGCACTTTGTTTGTAGGTCAGGGCTTCTCCAACTGTGAGAGATTTTTTCGCGGATCTTTTTCATATAATCGTCCGACTCAGCTTTTTCATCAACCGATAACGGTTGAGGTTTTGAAGGACCAAAGCGAAACGTATATTTTAGAGCCAAGCCATCTTGAAATTTTTCCGGAATCAAGCCAAACGGAGCTGATTTTTTCACTGCTAACATTGCAGCCTGGTCTGCTTCAGGAACTCCTGAACTGGTATCAACTTTGACTTCTTCAACGACCCCAAGCTTGTTCATTTTAATGAGCAAAACTGTCTGAGTTGCACTTTTCAAATTTTGAGGACGATGGGCATTTAATTGAGTTTGAATTTTATCTCCCAAAGCTTTCATAAACTGTTCTTCGCTTGGGGTAACTCGTTTACCCACAGCACTATTATTGACTTTGTCGGACTTGGAAGCAGGGACCTTCGCTTGTAGCGAATTTTGATCTTGAAGTTTTAACTGCGGCATTAAAAGTGCCACGATAGTTGAAAGCACATAAAAAACAAAACGATATCGGTTTACGATTGGCACTTTTAATCACTCTCCCGACCAGCGCTGGGTAGGTGATAATATTAATCTATTTGCTTGACTAAAAGACACATTATTCGGTTGTATTCAATGAAAACCAAATCCTTACAAGCCCTAGCATTAAGTTTGGTGTTCGCATCAAATCTGACGCTTTCAGCCTACGCACAAAGTGGTTTAGAACCTCAAAATAGTCTGGAATCCCAAAACAATTCAGACACTATAAGCGCTTCAAGCGAAATACAGCAACGAGCCTATCTGGCTCCAGCTATGAAAGTTGCCCCTGAATCCCAAGAAGCGTGCAATCTTGTAATGCAAGGAAAATATAAAGAAGCACTCGAATTATGCCTAACACTTATCAAGCAAAATCCTAGCAACCAAGACGCCAAAAGGATTGCGGGCATTTCTTACTGCCATTTACAGGAGAGCGCAAAAGCTCAAACGATATTCGAAGCACTTTTAAAAGAAGACCCAGAATCAGCAGACAAGATGCTGGACCTTGCCGCCTCGCTTTATCAACAAGGCAAATACCAGGCAGCGTACAAACTTTGTGCCAAAGCTGCCACTTACTCGAATTGCAAAGCTTACGGAAAGTCTATTGCTTTTCTCACAGCAGCCGAATGTCTTTATGCAGACAATAAGATTACCGAAGCCGCAAAAATGTATCAAGCAACTCTCGACTCATTAAATAAAAACGTAGGTGCACTGGTTGCAAAATTCGCATTGTCGGGGCTTGCCGGATGTTATTGGCAGCAGAAAATGTATAAAGAAGCAGCATGCACCTATGAAGAGCTAGCGAAAATCAGTCGATCGATGTACGGTGAATTTGATGTAGATTACGGATGGTCCATTTTTCAACTTTCAGAAGCTTACGAAAAGCTGCAAGACCCTAGGCGGCGGGGTTTAGCTTTCAAATCTATTTGGATATTTCGTAAAGCAAACCTGGATCGACTGAGTGAAGAATACAAAGACATTTTGACTAATGATGAAAAAGGTCAGATTTTGAAAGACCGACTTGCTCGCTTTGTCTTCGGCGAATCTTCAAAACAAGAGTATGCATTCACCGACAGATTTTTGATGGGACCATCCAAATATTACGAAGCGACGGGCAGAGGGGTTGTTCCCCCGCTATGTGCGTGGCGGTACAACACCCGCAAAGCAGAGCCACCAGGTTGGGTCTGGAGCGACCCGAGAGTCGAACAAACGGCTCTGCTTATATGCGTTCACGGACTAGGCTTGCATCATCGCTCCTATGAATCTTTCGCGAAAAGAATTCAAAAAGAGGGCGTTACAACAGTATCTTTTGATGTTCGTGGATTTGGTAGTTATCTCGATGCAAGTGGACATGATCGTTTGAATATGGAAGATTGCGTGTCAGACCTGGAAAACCTTGTGGGGGTATTGCGTAAAGATAATCCCAAAGTACCTTTGTTTTTGCTTGGAGAATCCATGGGCGGCGCCATAGTGATGCGCCTTGCTGCTCGCAAAGGTAAACTCATTGATGGACTGATTTGTTCCGTTCCATCAGGTTCGAGATACCAGTCTCATAGACAAGCGTTATCGGTTGGTTTGCATTTTTTGAGGAATAAAAATAGACCTTTCGATATCGGAACCCGAATTGTAAACCAGGCTACGTCTGAGTGCCAATTGCGCGAAAGCTGGTCCAGTGACCCTTCCAGTAGACTTCGATTATCACCGCAAGAGTTACTCGAGTTTCAACACTTTATGGATAAAAACGTAGATTTTGCAAAACAAATCACTGACACACCGGTCATCATTTTTCAGGGGGACGATGACAAACTGGTAAAGAAAACCGGTACTTATGACTTGTTCGAATCAGTTGCAAATCCGAAGAAGACACTTGTTATGTTAGGCGAAACTGAACATCTAATTTTCGAGGCAGGACAGTTCAAAGAAGACGTCACCATGGGCGTTTTAGGCTGGATGTCCGCTCACTCGCAACGCCCAGAAAAAGCCTTGACTAAAATTAAAAAGAACGAGTCACAGAATTAAGATTAAGATCTCTTGTTGGCTAAGTTAATATCAAACCCTTTCTGGGTTTATAACAAACGGGCGCTCATTTTTGCAGTCGAGGGCATAGTGATGAAACGCACGACAAAAAAATTTCTTTCCATCTTTTCTTTGTTGAATCTAGCAGTTTGCGCATCTCTTATCAGCGCTCCAGCTGGAAATTGCCGGGGCGGTGGTCATGGCGGCGGTATGCACGGTGGTATGCACGACGGTTTAGGTCATGGAGCGTGCGGTCATGGCTGTGGTGACCACGATGGTTTTGGACGCGATGGTGCCTTTGGACGCGGGCTGGGCAATCACTTTGGTCTAGGAGATCGCGACGCACTCGGGGCAAGACTTCCGGTCAATCATGGCTATTTCAGCCATGCTCCTTATCGATACGGCTGGGGCGGAGTTCCGGCTTACGGCGCATATGGACTTGGATATTCATATTATCCAAATACGTTTTTCCCAGCTTATTATGCAGATGGCGTGGCAATGGGAGAACAGTTTGCAACTCAAAACAACCAGGACTCGAACTAATTTTCACCTATCTGTTTTGGTTGAACTGGCATCCTTTGCGCATCGAAATCCAAGGTGAGGCATTGCACTATCTGCAGTGGCACTCATACGAGCGCTTGGACGAAAACCTGCGCAATAACTTTCATGACACAAGAAAGAGCCACCTCTTATCACTTTTATGTTTTTCGATAGTGGATAACGTCTATCGCATCCTTCGCTAGGTCCTTTTGGATTGCGCACGACTCCAGCAGAGTCTTTGTCATGCATAATGGCTTCAAGATAAGCGGTCGGACGATAATTATCTCCACACCATTCCCAAACATTTCCAATCATTCCCAAAAATCCGCCTGCATTTTTTCCTGATTTCAAAACCGAACAAGTACCTTGTTTGTTTTTCGGCTTAGTGTTGTGATAAGGAAAGTTACCTTGCCAAATGTTGATATTTGGCGAATATAGGACCGAACCAAATCTGGCTGCATATTCCCATTCAGCTTCAGTCGGCAATCGCTTGTGCGCCCATGAACAATAGGCCTGGGCATCAGCAAAAGAAACCTGGGTAACAGGATGGTCGTCTTTTCCAGAGATCGAACTCTGCGGGCCATATGGATGACGCCAGTCAGCGCCTTCAACCCACTTCCACCATTTTGTATGGTCCATTTTGTTGGGGTCGTCAGAACTGATTAGCTCAGAGGGCGCTACAAATACAAGCGAACCCGGCTTAAGCATTCCATCTTTTATTTCCAATAGTGGCACCGTATCTGGTGGTAACTCTTTTTTCAATTCATCGAAGAGTATTGGTTTCTCCGCAGTCGTCACATATCCGGTTTCTTTTACAAACTTGGCGAACTGTGCATTTGACACCTCAGTTCTGTCCATCCAGAAAGCATTTACAAATACCTTGTGACGTGGCAATTCGTCCCTTTTAGCGAATTTGCCCTCTCCGCCCATGACAAATTCCCCAGCTGGCAAAAAAATCATGTCTGATTTTTCCTTGGCTATCACTGGTCCAATTAAAATTGAACCGATAACGGTTGAACAAAAAATGCTAACGCCAAAAGACAAGCAAAACTTATTTGGCGTGCTGACCACTCATGCGCTCCATCACCTGGTCCAGATTCATTGAGGTAGATTTCTGCCTACAGGGATAATCTTTGAAGGTTGAAATAAACTTACCTACATAATCCTTCGCCGGAATAAGCATGAACATATGATTAACGTACCAATGCTTGTAATCCGCAGCCTCATCCTTGGCACGCTCAAATGGGTCGGTACGCAAATTAGTGATTGAAGGAGCTCTTAATTTGACGAATGGTTCTTGCCAGACCTCAAGACCTTTTGCCCTTTGCTCGGCAAAATTGAGCTTCCATTCCTTGAAACGTAAGCCCACCAATTCACCATCATCATTAAAGTAATAGAATTCACTGCGTGGTCCGTTTTTTTCTTGCCCTTCTAAATAAGGCAAGAAGTTATATCCGTCTAGATGAACTTTGAATGTTTTGTTACCGACCTGATAACCTTGCATCAATTTTTGTTTGATGTCGGTTTCACCAGCTGCAGCAAGCAGGGTAGGGAGTAAATCTTGATTGGATATGATTTCGTTTGAGACTTGTCCAGCTTTTATTTTATGCGGATAACGAATTATCATTGGAATACGAAAGCCGCCTTCCCAGTTCGTGTCCTTTTCACCTTTAAACGGGGTAGTGCCACCATCCGGCCATGAAAAACATTCAGCACCATTATCTGTAAGATAAATTACGATGGTATTGTCTGCGATACCAAGATCGTCAAGTTTTTTCAACAGCACACCAACATGTCCATCATGCTCAACCATACCGTCAGGATAAGTGCCAAGACCGGTTCTGCCTTTAGAAGAGTCTTTCAAGTGAGTAAAAATGTGCATACGAGTGGAGTTGAACCACGTAAACCAAGGTTTTCCTGACTTATTTGCTCTATCGATGAAATCGAGAGTCGCATTCAAAAATTCTTGATCCACCGTTTCCATGCGCTTTGTATTTAACGAACCGGTGTCGATAATTTCTCCACCCTTGGTTGACTTAAGAACTCCACGCGGTCCGTATTTTTTTCTAAAATCGGGATCTTTTGGATAATCGGGATTTTCAGGCTCTTGTTCGGCATTGAGGTGATACAGATTTCCGAAAAATTCGTCGAATCCATGATTAGTAGGAAGATATTCGTTGCGGTCTCCAAGATGGTTTTTTCCAAACTGACCTGATATGTACCCAAGCGGCTCAAGCAACTCTGCAAGTGTAGGATCTTCAGAACTCAAGCCATGCTTATCGCCTGGCAAACCAATTTTCAACAATCCGGTTCTAAAAGGATGTTGACCTGTAATGAAAGCTGCACGTCCAGCAGTACAGCTCTGTTCGCCATACGCATCGGTGAACATCATTCCTTCTTTTGCAAGTCTATTGATATTGGGAGTGTCGTAGCCCATCAATCCATGATTATATGCATTGATGTTGAACCACCCGATATCATCTCCCATAATTACCAGAATATTTGGCTTTTGGATTGCAGCTTTGGAGACAGGCTTAACAGGCGTTTGTGCAGTAGCCTCAGTGTTCGTTTTGGCCGCAATTGTTATGGTTGGAAAATCATTTGATTTTGCATGTGCAATTAAGCTCGAGCAAATTTGTGTGCCAAGTGAAACACTTAGCGCAAGAGAAAAATTAATTATAGATTTTGCAACGCCTGACATGTCCGACCTTTTTTAGGTAAGTAATTGAATCAACTATTTTACCAGCGAACCGATATCGGTTGATTTTTAGGACAGCCCCTTTGAAATCAAGCAGCAGCAGAAACAGCTCGAGTCTGAATCAGAGGATTTGCAACCCGCATGCAAGCGTCATCTTTTGAACATCGACACATCAAATCGAAACCAAGTAGTTCGACGTCGACTTTTCTTCGCAGCTTCATTGTGGTTGAAAAGGCAAGCAAATTCGTGACACTTGTATGATCAATTAAGGCAACTCCTGGCCCAAAAAAGAATTGTACTTTTTGGATATTGTTTGGAATATTCTCTAACTCTCTGTTCATAGCCATTGAATTAAAACAAACTACCGGACCGTTCACGTAAATCACATGAATACCTTCGATCTCATCAGTTTTTCTCCACACAACTGGATTGGCAACCATCCTTTTAGCATTATTAACAATCAATCGGAGCAAAGCATCAATGCTGGCTGGTTTTCTATAGCCGGCGCGAACACAAAGGTCGTTTCTGACATAAAAAACCAAGGTCAACATGAATTTAAGCGCCGTGCCGAACAATAATCCCCACAAGAGATCAGTCGCAAGAGTGACAAAAACCGTAGAAGCGAACACGACTGATTGCTCCCATCCAATTGCAGCCATACGCGCCCATCTCTTTGGTCCGCACAACTTATAGCCAATATGCATCAATATTGCAGCAAGTACCCCAAGCGGAATCAAATTTATGAGGTCTTTAGCGAGAAACAGATAAATGAGCAAGAAAACTGCATTATAGAAGTTTGCCCATAACGTTTTTCCACCTGAAAGAATACAAGTCGTGCTTTTAATTCCTCCTGGAATTATTGTCAGTCCCCCAACCAAACTTGAGCAAATATTTGAAACGCCCATGGCAAGAAGCGTTCGGTCAGGATTTGAATTTCTATGATAAGGATCAATTTTATCAATCGCTTTTATAGTCGCTAGCGATTCGCAACCATCCACAAGAGTTAGTGTCAAAACACAACCGATAACGGAAACCCACAAAGCTTGGTTCGCTAAGAGTTCATTAAAATCCGGAAACGTAATGCCCGACAAAACTTTGTCAGGTATATGAATTAGCAAGTTTGAATCCAAACCAATCACATTGCCCATTGCAATTCCAACAAAGACAACAATTAATTGTGGAGGAATGATTTTTAAGTTTGGAGATTTGAATTGAGACAGGCCAACCAGGATAAAAAGACATACTGCCGATATCGCTAAAACTTTCGGGTTCATTACTAAAATTTGCGCAGGCAATTCAGAGACTATTCCGAAAAATTCATGAGCTTGAAATTTATGCCCGATGAAATTTGGAATTTGTTTTGCGATGATTAAAAGTCCAATGGACGCAAGCATTCCCTCAATCGCAGCAGATGGGAAAATAGAACTCAGACGTGCAGCTTTTAGCATACTGAGCAAAACCTGAACAACACCTGCAAGACAAATAGCAGCTAGACAAAGCTTATAACCAATCTCCATATTGCCATGACCCAAAGCAATAATTGTGGCAAGCACAACCGGAGCAAGACCAGCAGCAGGCCCGCTTATCGTCATATAGGCTCCGCCCAAAAATGGAAAGATCAGTCCAGCAATAATTGACGATATCAATCCGGCAATGGGTGGGGCTCCAGACGCGACAGCGATACCTAACGATAACGGTACGCTAACCAAAGAAACAATCAAACCCGCAACCATGTCTTCGCGCCAATGCCGCAAACCTTTCAAACCGTTTTCAGGCTTTTCCAATTCTATTCGGCATTGATTTTTGTGGCGTTCTTTTAAAAGGTCGTTTTGACCTTCGTTTTGACCTTCATTTTGACTGTCGTTTTGACTGTTTATGCTTTGTTCGTCGTTTTGTTCAAAGCTTTTCTGACTAATTGACTGCATCTTTTCGAACTCTACAGTCGAATGATTTGGGTTGAATAATTTGGTTTCCATTGAAATCGCCGCCTAACCGCCGATTTCAATCTACTTGACAATTGTGCAAGTTTTGTGATCAACTATGTTAGCGTCGTCTCAACTATGGTGAAATCACGAATCTGGGTCTGAACGCTTAGACAAGTTTCTTGGGAAATCGCACAGTGAAGGTACTCCCACGCCCCAATTGCGAATCCACCGAAACCGAGCCTTTGTGCGCTTCTAACACAGCTTTCACAATCGAAAGACCAAGACCAGCACCACCAGCCTCTCTTGACCGAGACTCTTCGCTGCGATGAAACCTGTGAAAAATATTATCTTTGTCCGAGTCTGAAATGCCGATTCCAGTGTCAGAAACCTCGACTACAGCAAATACATCAGTCTCCATAAGGCGTACCGAAATTTTACCGTTGTCCGTATAACGCACTGCATTACTGAGCAAATTGCTAATGGCCTGATGAACAGACTCCGGCTCTCCTTCAATGATCACAGGCGCATCTGCATCTAGCTCAATTTTTAGATTTTTAGAGCGTGCAAGCGGCTTAAATTGGTCGACAACTTCCTCCACTAGTTCAGACATTATGATTTCGCGACGACGAAATATGATTGCTTGATCTTCCACTTTGGCCAGAAACAAAAGATCCGAGGTTAATTCCTTCATACGCTTATTTGCTTTACTTATAGTTTGCAATTCAAATTCCAAATCGGATTTCGTTATCGGTTGATTTTCTTCAACCACGCTCAAAGTCTCGGTTGCAGCCTCGATCACCGAAATAGGAGTTTTCAATTCATGGCCAGCATCTGCAACGAAACGTTTGAAAAGACTTAGTGTTTCTTCCACCGGCTTTAAAGCAATTCCAGCAAATTGATAACCGGCTACCACCACTCCTAAAGCGAGAAATGGCATTACCAAAAAAGTAGCAAGTAACATGTCGTTGAAAATTTTATCGTCAGATGCAGTTGATACCTGGATTTGCAGAAATCCGTAAGTTTTACCCTGGTGAATTATGGGCTGATATAACGAACGAACCGATATCGTTTTGTCACCACTTGAAATGTGGCCAGAGGCGAGACGTTTTACTCCCAAGGGACCGAAATTTTGAATTAATTTTCGGTTTGTGTCATAAATTTGCACTATCGCAAGAACTGGTGAATGTTCACGTTTAGCCGCTCTTGCCCAACTCGTCAAGGAAGGAATTTCGTTTATTATCTCAACACTTGGACGCGTTTCAGCAAGAAGGTCTTGCAACAAGATATCCATTGAGCGCGAAAGACCCCATTGAAAAATTCCAACAGAACCCAATACTCCAAGTTCATATAAGATCAATACAAACAAAGCGAAGTAAACGGCAAGCTTCAAACGAAGCCGTTTTACCATGCTCAATTCAGATTCTCATCCAAAGAAAGTTTGTAGCCGACACCATGAACAGTTCCAACTATTGAGGGCTTGTCTGAATCGTCCAATTTTTTTCTAAGTCTATTTATATGTCCACGCACAGTGTCATTTTGTGCCAGTGAATCTGATTCCCAGACTGACGAAATAAGCTCTTCTGCACTAAAAATACGATTGGGGTGACGGACAAAAAACTCAAGTAAACGAAATTCCTTAGGAAGCAAATGAACTTCTTTGCCAGCTTTGAAAACTTTATGATTTTGAATATCTATATGAATATCGCGAATATCAAATGTAGTATGCACTGTTTGGCTTGCTCGACGCAGATGTGCATTTATACGCATCGATAATTCTTTAAGTTCGAGTGGCTTTGTGATGTAGTCATCTACACCCGCGTTGAATCCTGTTTCTTTGTTATCCAGACCGTCTCTGGCAGTAATCATGAGAACACACGCATCACCACCATGACTACGATAATCTCTGCAAACATCGATGCCAGACAATTTGGGAAGCATCCAGTCAAGAATAATCACGTCGAACGAACTGAATCTCAGTTGCTCAAGAGCCGCCACACCATCGTGAACAGTCTCCACCAGGTGGTGCTCGCGCTTCAACCAGTTACCAATTAAGGTAGCGAGGTCTTTTTCATCTTCAACAATCAAAATTTTAGCCATGATAGGTTTTCATTTTAACTTCCCACGAAGATTCTTCAAGAGGGGCTGGTATAATTTGCTCTGCATGAGCGAAGCTTCAGAGGTAAAAGGCGCATATGACGCCATTGTGGTACTTTCTTTCGGTGGTCCGGAAGGAATGGACGATGTCATGCCCTTCCTTCGCAACGTTACCAGAGGCCGCAACATCCCAGAGGAACGCTTGAAAGATGTTGCAAAACACTACGAATTGTTTGGCGGCGTAAGCCCGATAAATGAACAAAACCGTCAACTAATAAAGATCCTTGGTGAAGAACTCAAGTTTAGAGGAATCAATTTGCCCATTTACTGGGGAAATAGAAATTGGAAACCATTCCTCTTAGACACACTGGTAGAAATGTCGGATGCGGGAATTAACAAAGCTCTCGGTTTCGTCACCTCCGCTTATAGCTCATATTCGAGTTGCCGTCAGTATCTTGAAGACATAGCCAAAGCTCAAGCTGAATTCAAAAAAAAATATCCTGATCGAAAAGTGCCTGAAATTGACAAGATTCGTCCTTTTTTCAATCACCCAGGCTTTATTTCAGCCAACGAAGAACGCCTTAAAGAATGTCTTACTCAATTTCCCAATCGCAATTTAGTTCATGTGGCATTCGTCGCCCATAGTCTGCCTGTTAGCATGGCAGACGAATGTAGCTACGAAAGCGAGTTGAACGAAGTCGCTTCTATCTTGGCTGAACGTTTACAAATCAAAAGCTGGAAAGTCGTTTATCAAAGCAGAAGTGGACCTCCCAGTCAAAAATGGCTAGAGCCTGATATTTGTGACCATTTACGCGAAGTGGAAGCCGAAGGCTATTTGGAAGTTGTCGTATCGCCAATTGGCTTTGTTTCAGACCACATGGAAGTTAAATACGACCTTGATGTGGAAGCTGCTGAACTTTGCAAAGAGCTCGAAATAAAAATGTTACGTGCTAAAACGGCCGGACTTCATCCTCATTTCATTTTCATGATCTCTGATCTAATAGGCGAGCGTCTCAACAAAGAACCTAGAGAAAAGGAAGGTAATTTTCCAATCTCGCCGGACGTTTGTCCCGCCACATGTTGTCCACGCGGAGTTTCTGCAACCACAGGACGACCTGCGGCGCAAAACTAGATCAAAAGTCGATTTTATCGATTGAAGGACAATATTTCATGAAAAAACGGGCTATTCACTGGTTTCGCTCTGATTTGCGTTTATCCGACAATACTTCTTTGCACGCACTTGAAAAGGACTTGCACGATAAAGCTGAGTGTATAGCTGTTTTCATTTCAAGCGATCAGGAGGAAGAAAAATGGGCTCCAGGCGCCGCCAGTAAATGGTGGTTGCAGCATTCACTTACATCGCTGCAAAAAGACCTGGAGCAAGTCGGTGTTCCCCTTGTGATATTAAATGGAGTGGCAGCTAAAGAATTGTCCAAATTTGCCAAATCAATTAAGGCAGATTATCTCTATTACAATCGTCGTTATGAACCATGGGCTTCAAAACAAGAAAAATTGGTGGAAAACGAAATAGCCAAGCTAGGTGTCCAGTCCTTATCCTTTCACGATGCATTGTTAATAGAACCAGCAAAATTATTGAACAAAACCAATGGTCCATACAAAGTTTTCACCCCTTTTTGGAATGCCTGTCTTGCTCATTTCGATAGCTATGGAATTCCTTTGCCAAAATCCAAATTCGGGAAGTTAATGAAAGGCATCAAATTTGATACCATAGATTATTCAACGAAAGCATTTAAACAAGACCTGGATAACTTGCATTTGATTCCGCGCATCAAATGGTATGAAGGAATGCAAGAATTCTGGCAACCAGGCGAGGAAGGCGCAAGGACACGACTTTCTCGCTTTGTGAGTGAATCAATCACTAAATACGATACCGGAAGAGATAGACCCGGGGATTCTGATGTATCCTTTATTTCACCCCATCTGCATTTTGGTGAGATCAGCGCTCGCCAAATTTGGCATCGTTCGCTTGAACATGATTGTAAAAGTGCACGTGTTTACCTCAGAGAAATTGGCTGGCGTGATTTTGCCCACTATCTTCTGCATTTCTTTCCACAAACGCCCGACGAGCCTTTACAAAAATCTTTCGACACCTTTCCCTGGCGAACCGATAACGGTTCGCTAGAAAAATGGCAGAAAGGAATGACTGGCTATCCTATCGTTGATGCCGGCATGCGGCAGCTTTGGCACCTTGGGTGGATGCATAACCGAGTGCGAATGATCGTCGCATCATTTTTAGCCAAAGATTTATTGCTCCCTTGGCAGAGAGGTGCTGAGTGGTTTTGGGATACCCTTGTGGATGCTGATTTAGCAAACAACACTTTGGGTTGGCAATGGACTGCCGGATGCGGAGCTGATGCTGCCCCTTTCTTTCGAATATTCAACCCGATTTTGCAAGGAGAAAAATTCGATCCCGATGGAGAATATGTAAGGAAATGGGTGCCGGAACTGGCAAAACTGGATAAAAAATGGATTCACAAACCATTTGATGCACCTCCGCTTGAACTGCAGATGGCAGGAATAACTTTGGGAGAAGATTATCCAAAGCCAATAGTAGATCATTCAGCTGCAAGACAACGGGCTCTTCAAGCGTTAAAATCGACGAAATAGATTTGTGATTTAATAACTAATTGATGAGCGAAGAAGAAACAGTTGTCGAAATTAAAAATTTGAGCAAGGAGTTCAAAGGCAAATATGCCGTTACGGACCTATCTTTTGATGTAAAAAAAGGTGAAATTCTAGGTTTGCTCGGCGCAAACGGAGCTGGAAAAACTACCACCATTCACATGCTCTTGAATCTCATCACCCCAACTTCAGGGTCGATTAAAATATTCGGCAAAGATTTTGACCAACATCGCATAGAAATTCTTAGTCGAATGAATTTTGCCTCTGCCTATCAGTTTTTGCCCTATAACTTGAAAGTAATAGAAAATCTGAGAGTTTTCGCAGAAATTTATTCTGTCAATAATACGGAACAAAAAATTGCAGAATTACTCGATTTATTTGAACTAAGCCATCTTAAAAACAACTCTACAGGGATGCTTTCATCTGGGGAACAGACTCGGTTAAACCTATGCAAAGCGCTTTTGAATAATCCAGAGCTATTACTATTAGATGAGCCTACTGCAAGCCTCGATCCTGATCAGGCAGACAAAGTACGAAAAATAATACTAGACTTGCAAAAACGATCGGGGATGTCTGTTATCAACACATCGCACAATATGATTGACGTTCATGAGTTGT
Source organism: uncultured Candidatus Obscuribacterales bacterium (assembly GCA_964519785.1). Lineage (GTDB taxonomy): Bacteria > Cyanobacteriota > Vampirovibrionia > Obscuribacterales > Obscuribacteraceae > Aved-18. Next base: position 46,713 of record CAZFKB010000003.1, read on the forward strand.
GTGATCGAATTCTATTCATGCAAACCGGTACAGTAATAGCCCAAGGCACTGCCTCAGAAATAATGTCCACATATCAAAGTCAAAGCCTAGAAGAAGTCTTTATTATGATCGCTCGCCAAAATGGCAAGTCACCAAATACAATGTCATCAAATAATTAATCGGGAGAGACTAATGAACCTTAGAGTAGTCAAAGCCCTTGTCTTGAAATACTTGTATGTTTGTTCACGCAATTCATTTCGGGCTCTTGACGTATTTTTTTGGCCTGTAATGGATCTGCTCATTTGGGGTTTTATGTCGATATATATGATGCGCGTTCAAACAAGCGTTCCTAAAATGGTACCAATGCTAATTTCAGCCATCATTCTATGGAATGTTTTGTATAGGGCTCAACAAGTTGTTTGTGTCGCTTTTTTAGACGATGTTTGGTCTCGCAACATGCTTAATATCTGGGCAGCGCCTATTCGTCCTATTGAATACGTTGGAGCCGGCTATGTCGTAGGTTTCATGCAAGCTTTAGTTGTTGTCGTAGTTATGGGATTACTTGCCAGCGTCTTTTATTCTTTCAACATTTTAGAATTAGGACTACATTTGGCAATACTGTTTGCAAACCTAATAATCATGGGCTGGTCTCTTGGATTAACTGTCACAGGGCTGTTTTTGCGTTTCGGCCCACCAGCTGAGGCACTCGCTTGGGCCGTACCTTTTATTTTTCAACCGATATCGGCAGTATTTTATCCAGTTGAGATTCTGCCCCCTTGGATGCAAACACTTGCTCAATTTACGCCTGCCAGTCACGTTTTTGAAGGAATGCGTGAACTAATTTCCACTGGACATATGAATTCGTTTCATATGTATGCAGCCTTTGGACTAAACTTGTTTTATATGTCGATTGCTGCTTTTCTTTTTAAATCATTCTACGAAGAAGCTCGCAAACGCGGCTTTTTAGCCAAATACGCCGCATAACCAAACCTATTTTGATTTGTTCTTTTTCGCGCCAACCGATAACGGTTGACGATTTTTTTGTTTCTTCAAATTGAACTTTTTTCCTCTTGCAATCGTTTTTATAAGAAAGAGGAGAAAATTACCATGGTAAAGAACAACAAAAATCCATTCGACGAGTCGGATCATTACATTGATGATTACAGGCCAGTAGATAAACCAGACTATCCAGTTGATTTGATACTAGCATGTCGCGAATTTGATGCCAGATTCAAAACTAATGCTGATTGCATAGAAGAACTGGTCAAAATTCTCGGAAACAAATATCTTTATTGCCGTTATTGCAATAGCAGAGAAATTCGAAGAAGCTTCGGTAGTCGCACTTTAATATGTTTTGCCTGCAGACGAGGCTCATCAGTTTTCACTGATACCATATACGACAGCATAAAAAAACCACGTGCATGGCTATTAGCGAACTGGCTAATTGGACAAGGGGTGGAATTCAATTCCAATCAATTTCGAATTCCGGCAAGGGTTGCCTATTCGAGCGCCTTAACAATCATCAAAAAGTTAGCCATCATTATAAAATCAGATCTTGAAAATGAAGTTGAGGCTATAAGTTCCAACATGTTTATTCCTATATTCAACAAACGAAGCTCTCTGACACCAGCAAATGAACATCCTTCATCAGAACAGTCCGAAATGGAAAAATCCCAAGCTTATTTGGAAGACGTAGAAGAGGACCGCTTTCTCGATGACGAGCCAATTAGACCTACATGCCTTGATGAACTTTCGGAATTCGATAAGAGACTATATGAATTTCTAAGTGACGAAAAACTCCACTTCGATCAATTGATTTATCAACTTCAATGCACCGTGGGAGAACTCTGCTCAGCAATTTTCCATTTAGAAATGATTGATTTGATTCAACGTCACGGCGGAGATTATTACACTCGCAAACGCGTACCAACCAAAGGTGAAATACAAAGGTCTGCAGATACCGCTAAGGTTCGCGACTTTATTGAGCATATTCGAATCATTTATCACGGAATAAGTCGCAAATGTCTGCACTTGTACCTAGCACTTTTCTGGAGTAAAAATCATCGAGTTCGGTGGAACCGGAGTGCTCTTGCTGAAGCATGCAGAAAACATCCTCCCATTAAGGGCAAAGAAGTTCTCTCATTTGTTACACCATTAGTGGTCAATCTGGTAGTTCAGAACCTGACCTAATTGGTAGCGATTATAGATGGTTCTTTAGAAGGTTCGACATTAAGCCAATAAATATTGTGCTGATCTTTTTTAAAACGCATCCTAACTAAAAGTGCTTTGTTGAAACAGGAGATCCCACCTGCACCGGCAGCCTTTGACGTACTTTGTGCAGGAGAAGCAGGAGAATGTTGGGACGGAGACGGGGACAGGGACGACGAAGACACTCCGATTTTCGGCGGTTCTTCAATTACATTCCATTTGATTTTTTCATAAAACATTCGTTGGGCAAAAGGAAGAATCACCTGCATGAATTGCAGATCTATTCCATTTCTTTTGTGGGCGTCATTTATGTAAAAACGATCGATTGAAATCACCGTATCGCCAACTTTTTTCGCACCAGCAAATCCAATAATACTGCCATCTATTTCGGCAACGAGGAATATTCCTTCGCTGCCGAAATAGTTGGCTTCTATATTTCGCAAATCTTGATGCTTGGAGTTAAGATCCAATTCTTCACTTCTTTTGCTGCACAATTCAGCAAAAATCGATTGGATTTGCTTTTCGTCCTGGCGATTGGCTACACGAATTTGCATTTGCCACTCTCCATCGAACCGATAACGGAACGATTATTGAATTAGGTATGCAACAAGGAGCAATGCAACGATGTTCAAAATTTTGATCATTGGGTTGATTGCAGGACCAGCTGTATCTTTATAGGGGTCTCCTACAGTGTCACCAGTAACCGCAGCTTTGTGTGCTTCAGAACCTTTACCACCGAAATTACCATCTTCAATGTATTTCTTGGCATTGTCCCAAGCGCCACCACCAGAAGTCATTGAAATAGCAACGAATATACCGGTGACGATACTTCCAACCAGAACACCACCAAGAATTTTAGCTGCTGCAAATTCACCTGGCAGTGAATGCGACAACCAGAAATATCCAAGTGCGGTGATGATGATTGGAGTTAGAACTGGCAGCAAGGCTGGGGTAATCATCTGTTTGATAGCTGCACTGGTTACGATGTCTACGCATCTTGCATAATCTGGCTTTCCGGTGCCTTCCATGATGCCCGGTATTTCTCTGAATTGGCGACGAACTTCTTCGACAACCAAGCCGCCTGATTTACCAACGGCTTCCATGGCGTAAGCAGCAAACAAGAATGGAATCAACCCTCCAAGGAATAATCCACACAATACAAATGGGCTTGAAAGGTCGAATGTAATTCCCGATGTATGAATGATTCCAGCGGCTTCCGCAGCGGCTCCGCTTTTCTTAGCTATCGCAGAATTCAACTCTTGAGTATATGAACTGAAAAGCACGATAGCAGCAAGACCAGCTGAACCAATCGCATATCCCTTGGTCACAGCCTTGGTGGTATTCCCAACAGCATCAAGCGGATCGGTGATGGCTCTAACTTCTTTAGGCATTTCAGCCATTTCGGCTATACCGCCAGCGTTATCTGTAATCGGTCCGTAAGAGTCAATAGCAACGATGATACCAGCCATTGAAAGCATCGACATTGCAGCTAAAGCAACACCAAATACTCCACAAAGAGCATATGAAACCAAGATACCGCCGATGATTACAAGCACAGGCAATGCTGTCGATTCCATTGAAATGGCAAGACCAGCAATGATATTAGTTGCATGACCTGTTTGAGAAGCTTGAGCAATGTGTTTCACCGGTCGGTAAGCTGTAGATGTGTAATACTCGGTGATTACAACCATAAGAGCAGTAACTACAAGACCCACACATGATGCGGCAAAGAATTGCCATGTTGCAACAACGGCGCCACCATGAAGAGTGAGCCCAGCCATCATTTTTTCTGTAACGAAATAGAAGCCGATCGCAGCAAGTACGCCTGAAACAATCAATCCGCGATACAGCGCACCCATGATATTGGTGCTGGAACCAAGCTTCACGAAGAAGGCTCCGACAACGGAAGTTACGATTGAGATGGCACCTAGTGCAAGCGGATAAACAAGTACGAGTGGTGCTTGACCAGCTTGTATCTGAGTGTGGAAGGTTTCATAAGCAAGAAGCATAGTAGCGATAGCTGTAACTGCATACGTTTCAAACAAGTCAGCAGCCATACCAGCACAATCGCCTACGTTATCGCCTACGTTGTCGGCAATAACAGCAGGGTTACGTGGGTCGTCCTCAGGAATTCCAGCTTCGACCTTACCTACAAGGTCAGCGCCAACGTCAGCTGCCTTGGTGTAGATACCACCACCCAATCTTGCGAACACTGAAATCAAACTGGCTCCAAAACCTAGCCCAACTAAAGCGGTCACGTCTTTAGTCACCAAGTAAAAGCCTGTGACACCAAGTAATCCCAATCCGACAACCAACAAACCGGTAACGGAACCACCTTTGAATGCCACATTCAATGCTGACTCTAATCCATTTTTAGCGGCTTCGGCAGTTCGAACGTTTGCTCGTACTGAAACAAACATTCCTACAAAACCAGCTAACGAACTCAACACCGCGCCTACCACGAAACCGATAGCGGTAGTCCAGTTGAGTGCAACACCCAACACAATCGCTAGAACAATACCCACATAGAGTATCGTCATATATTGTCGGCTCATATAGGCGTTGGCACCTTCCTGAATCGCGCCGGCAATTGATTGCATTTTTTCGTTTCCGGCTGAAAGCTTGAGAACGCTCATTCCGGCGTAGGCACCGTAAAGGAGAGCTACAACGCCTCCACCAATGCAGTAGTAAAGAATCGAAGTTTCATCCATGAATCGCTCAAGCTCCTTTGGTTTTAGCCGTGCTTTCCTGACCACTCGTTGGTAAGCGGCGCAATGGGAAAACACCGACCTAAATTTACCAGTTTCATACTAGGCCTATCTTTTCCACTATTTAATTTAGTCTTCGCCTGTGGTGGCAGAGCCCTTTGGTTTTCAAGCGCCGATAAGTGGAACAAATTGCACACTTTACGGTCTCTTATTAGAATAGCCAGACGGTGCAAAGTTAAGGGGCGTTCATTTTGCGATCACAACCTATTAATAGGATGCATAGACATCTGTTCTATCTTTCACTTTTAATTCCCTTAAGCTTCGTTGTGTTTTGTGATGTCAACTGCCAATCTGTTAGGGCCCAGGAAAATCTTGGCATCAACAAAGTTTCATCTATTCGATTACTCAAAAGTAAGGATGGCATCGAAATTGCCACCACCAACAAAACCGCCCTGCCGCGTCCGATAATTCAATTTCTTTCAGGAGAAAATGGAAACACTGTTTTAGTAGCTGATTTCCCTGGTCTTATCTGGGAATTACCTACCAAATCAGTCGGAGCAGAGACCTTTGGCACTGCCAGTAGTATCACTTCAATTAAAGTTGGACGTTTTCAAGCCAGTCCGCCCGTCTGTCGAGTGTCCGTATCGGCTAGAAACTCAGCCATTTTAAAGGATGTAGCATTCCGCTCGACGCCGGGTCGTCTAAGCGTGAGAATTCCAAACTCCAAAAACACGACGACACAATCAGGGCTTCAGGCTTTCCCTCCGCCATTTGCTCCGGCTATCGGCAAGACAACTCCGCAGAAAGCCGGGATAACACCTCCTTTATCTACTATGGAACCCTCTCTTGCCAGTTATCAGGGGTCTGGAAAATTTGAACTCGCTCCCGAGGTCATATCCCAATCCACAACCGATAACGGAACTAGTTTTGCTGGGGCACCTGTTCCCGGACCTCCGATAGCTCCAAAGATAAAAGCAGCGAATCATGTGCCAAGTATCGCTCCTGTTCGAGCGCGCGCCTTGTCGCTTGGTGAATCTAATAAATTGCCAGTTAGACCTTTTCAGTCGCAAGCACCAGAAAAGACATTCGACAAAACTGCCGGAGTTACAAGTGATCGAAATTTAGACCTAGAAGAACAAAAGAGCAATAAGAACAGCTCAATGTCTCGATTACTTGGGAAATTGAAAGATAAAACAGCAAAACTGTTCACCCCCGAATCAGACAGTTCTACACTTGCAGCCCCCGCAGAACCTTCTTCGAAAGGCAATGAAACTATAAAAGCAGAGAGTGCTATTCGGTTGAAATTTGAAGGCAATCAAATTGAACTGAGCGGATTGCGCCTGCCAGCAAATCAGATAAATTACAAGGCTTTTCGACTATCCAATCCAGATAGATATGTGGTCGATTTTGAAAATCTGCCCGAGTTGAAAGACGCTACCAAAGCGGAACTCCCAGAGAATAAATATTTAAAAGATATTCGATTTGGAATTGTTCAAACCAATTCAGAGGCCGAATCAGGACAAGTGAAAGGACGACTGGTTTTCGATTTAGTTGATCCCGAAACCACTTTTAACATCATTCCAGACGGCAACAAAATCAATTTTGCAGTCAACGCCCTGCCCAATGGCTCAATTCCCCTGAGCGCTAATTTAAGAGGCAAGGTAATCGTTCTGGACGCCGGTCACGGTGGAACAGACCCTGGCGCGCAGCGAGGAATGACAAACGAAAAAGACATAACGTTATCGGTTGTGAAATATTTGAGCGAGTTTCTCAAAGCGCAAGGTGTAGAGGTTCATTTGACTAGAGTCGACGATACCTTTATTTCGTTACAGGATCGAGTCGACATTACAAATAAAACCAACCCCAACGCATTCGTGAGCGTTCACGTCAATGCTATGGAATCATCCAATGAAATTAGCGGTTTGGAAACTTACTTCCAAACGGAACAAAGCAAAGAGCTGGCATCAGATATACACAAAAATTTGTTAGACACGTTAAAAGTACCAGACAGAAATATTCGAAAAGCGAAGTTTTACGTCATAAACAGAACAGAAGTACCTAGCGTATTAGCTGAAATAGGCTTTATCTCTAATCAAATCGAACGCGAAAAACTAATCAGCCCTGATTACCAAAAGCAGGTAGCAGAGGGATTGGCAAAAGGAATTATTCTTTATCTGAACAACGATTCCGACGTAAAGGATATTTCCAATCGGACTGGTGGCGAAAAAGCAAAGTCAGCGAACAAACAAAATAACGAAAGCACTAAAAAAGATTCACGGTCTGCCAGAGTAAGAAGCGAGAAAATAGGTGCTGGAAACCTGCCTTCGCTTTCTCGTCTTGCACAAAAAGGACTGGGAATCGGAATGGGCGCGGACAAAGAGCAGGTCCACCGATAAAAAACGAACCGATAACGGTTCATGCGTAAAGCCACGGTAATGAATGGGCCAAAAATAACTTGCATCCGCCCTTATTGGACAAAATCCACAGTACGATTCATATATGAAAATAAAAGATAGTTTTGACAAGGCGAAGCGCATTGGGTTGTTCGACTCAGGACTTGGTGGTTTATCGGTTCTGAAACAACTATTGATGCTGCCTGAGCCATTCGAAAATTCAAACGAAACCCAAATTTCTAATTTAGAAAACTACGAGTTTCCTCAACCGAAAAAAAATCACATAAAAAAGGAATACGTCTATTTTGCCGATACTGCAAGATGCCCTTATGGCGGTCGCAGTCAGGATGAAATCCAACTTTTCGTTAAACAAATTGTAGATTGGTTATATCAAAACGATGTCGACCTGGTCATTATGGCGTGCAACACGAGTGCAGCCCTAGTGGAGCCAGCTAAGCGCGCCCAATTTCCCTTACCCATGATTGACTTGTTACATTGCACCGGAGACATCGTGCGCAAAAATTCTTACAAACGCGTAGGTGTTATGTCTACCGTTGCGACTGCTAGAGCACGGGCTTTCAGCCAAGCTATTGCATTGAAAGAACCGCAAACGCAAGTTTTTGAATTAGCTTGCCCTGATTTGGTTCCGCTTGTCGAGGGCAACAAAGCAAAATCTCGAGAAGCGGTCGAGACACTGAATCCATACGCGAAAGAATTAATTGCGCATAATGTCGATGCCATTATTTACGGCTGCACCCACTTCCCTTTTTTGCACGAATCGATGCGCCGTTGTATGACCGAACTAAACGCTACAGACGTGGAAATGATAGATCCAGCCATCTGTTTAACTGAAGAGCTGCTTGGAAATGACTTTGCTATTACGCTTCCAGACCACTCAAAACGTTCTATACAGTCTTATCAACCAGATTTTTCAGACCTCAATAAGCGCTGTCGCTTTGTCACCACAGGCAATATCGAGCCATTTGCAAACGGAATAAGCAATAATCTTGGACTGCCCTTCGATCAAATTGAAACGATATCGGTAGGCGAATTAGCAACCGACAACACCGGCAATAAACAAAAAAAATCTTCACGAAGCGTTCAATTATGAGTCTCTATCAAGCCTAAAATAATCTCAATGTTAGCAATTCGATTTGTTATAAAACAAACAATTGACGCGAGGTTTTGCTTGGAGATAATAGAAGAATCATGGCTAGAAAAACAGAAAACTTCTATTGCGATTTACTGACTTCGGAAATGACCGAAGCCTTTACAAACGATTTTGGCAAGGCCATCTTGCGCTTACCAAACCAAGGCAGAGGCGAAGTTCATGACGACGTAGTCGTTTATTTTTCCGCACTTGCAATGGATCAGGTAAATTCGATTGCCTCCAAATACGGTATCAATGACCCTGATGCTTTGCATGAAATGTTTCAGCTGACCAGACACAATCTAGTCCAGGGCTTTCGCATAGGTCAGAGTATGAAAGGAAGCTGGCGTCCTAGCTAAGTAGCTATTTCTGTAATGCAGCCATCAGGCTATGAATCTTTTTCTGAATAGCGGGATCCTTTGAATAATGAATCCCGCCGTAAATTAATAACCCAATAAGCACAAGAGTAAGGACTTGAGTGATTACACCTGGTCCCATACTATTTGATCGCATTTTAGAATTCTTGCTGAATCTTCGCGTGCCTGTGACTTCTTGCATTCTCTGCGCGCGGGGAAGAGCAAGACGACCACCACCTTGCACTCGCAACTTCGCATATTCTTTAGCGGACGGTAGTTGACGCTGACAATTCACGCAAAAACGTAATTGAGCCTTAATTGGTGCATGACAAAATGGGCAATTAGAGTAGCCGAGTTCTTGGCGAAACTCTTCCATCTCCTCTTCTTGGCTAGGCTTTTGATTACCACCAAATATCGATGAAATCATATCCAACAATTTTTGCACCGGATTTGGTGCCTCAACCTCAGGTTTCACTTTATAAGAACCGGTTGCTTCTTGAGCCTGTATTTTACCGTTTGGATGATTGAAAGTACCCTGACCAGGCCCCTGGAAATGAGATGTTTCAGTACGCATCTCTTCAAGAATTTGTTGCACCGCATTTGGCATCGCTTGGTGAAGTTCAAGAGCAGGATGCTCACCAGTGGCAAGAGCTTCAGCTTCACTTTCAAGGTCTTTATAGCCCTGAGCTTCTTGCCTGAATCGATACGAACGAACTTTCGGCCAGTCTCTTCGAAGAGCATCGCGCAATTCTTTGGCAAAAGCAGTACAACTAGCGAAACGATTTTCCGGCTCTTTATTCATCGAGCGGGTAATTACATAAGTTGTTTCATTGCAGCTTTTCAGATCGGGAGCGGCTTCACTAAAGGGAATCGGAGTGCCATAAAGATGGCAATCCATCATTTCAATAGCAGACTTAGCTTTATAGGGCAGCTCACCACTCAAGGTTTCATAAACTAAAATGCCCATCGAATAGATGTCACTACGCGTGTCCACTACTGCATTAGACAAACACTGTTCCGGACTCATATACGGCGGAGATCCGCAAACATCACCAGCTTTGGTTATTTGATAAACATCTTCAGCAAAACAATCGGTTTCTTTCAATTTAGACAATCCAAAATCAACGATTTTCACCCAGTCGTCAGTTTCGCCATGCTTACTCAAAATGATATTTTCAGGCTTCAAATCTCGATGCACAACATCGTGACTATGAGCAAACTCGAGTGCATCCAGAATCTGGTCAAAAATTATTGATGCTCTGTCAAATGGAAGCGGTCCCACCGCTTCGAGTTCATCTTTAAGACTGCGACCTTCGATGTAGTCCATGACCAGAAAAGGCTGTCCCAGCTTGCTCATGCCAAAGTCGTAAAGAGTGACAATATGATGGTGGTTTACTTGCGCGACTGTTCTGGCTTCGCGATTGAATCGCTTGAGTGCTTCGGAGTCCGCTACCTTGTGCGCGTGCAACATTTTAATCGCGACGATACGGTCTGTCTGTTCATCCTGAGCTCGATAAACGACACCCATTCCGCCCTTACCAAGGACGCCGGTGACAAGATAGCGATTAGAAAGCGATGATCCAATGAGAGGGTCGCGGGCGCTTACGCTCTCGCCGCTCTGCTCTTTAGCAGACCCTTTCGTTTCCGTGTTTTCGGCCGGGCACACTGTTTAATTTGGTCCCTTACTTAGTAAATAGGGAAATTTCTCTCTGGAAACGCCCTTGAAACAAGCCAACTATATCCATATAACCCCATACCCGCACAAACTGGCAACTAAACCGAAACAGGCACAAAACGACGACCCGCTAACGCTTTTCAACCAAACCTCACCCGAATACCCTTTCAACAGAACAGGCAAACTTTACATAAATTCAGCGATTATCGAATTACTCAGCGCTAGCTTGGTTTGCGGAATTGCCAAATAACCATTTTCAAGCCTAAGCATTCCCTGACTTATTAGTTGTTTTATCGGCTTCTCAAACTGATTAAACAAGTCGATGCCATATTCCTTTTGAAAATCGACCAGATTAATCCCCTTAAGCATCCGAAACCCCAACATAATTCCTTCTTTTAACCGCATCGACTGATCGATAGGCTCAAAAAGATCAACCGATAACGGTTCACGAATATAACGGGTGAGTGATTTGGTGTTCGAGCTGCGAACGCCGTCAACATACCGATGCGCCCCAACGCCAAACGCCAAATATTCAGCATTTCGCCAGTAAGTCAGATTATGACGACAAGCAAACCCAGGCTTTGCAAAGTTCGACACTTCGTACTGTTCAAATCCTGCTTTAGCAAGAGTTTCAATCAGGAGCTGACGCATCTCGTAAAAGGTATCGTCGTCTGGGTAAGCTGGACTGTTTTTAGCAAAACGACCGTATAAAGGAGAATTTCCCACAAGTTCCAACCCATAAGCCGAAACATGCTTAATTTGTTTGTTCGAAACGGCAAGGTCGACAAACTGATTGAGTGTATCCTGCCAGCTATCTAGAGTCTGAGTAGGCAATGAATACATAAAATCGAGGCTCACAACTGGAAAATCAGCCTTGCAGGCAAGTTCTATCCCGTCGTATGCCTGAGCGACAGTGTGATCTCGCCCAATAGCCTTCAGCTCATCGTTAGATAAAGACTCGATACCAATAGAAATGCGATTGATTCCGAGCTCTCGCCAGAACGCACACTTTTCTTTGGTAATTGAATGCGGCGTGGATTCTAGCGTAATCTCTGCGTCTTTACGGCATTGGACCTGGTCTAGCAATCCTGAATGAATGGAACCCAAATTTTCTGGCGCCACCACTGATGGTGTGCCACCGCCATAAAAAATGCTGTCCAACTTGATTTGAGCCCTTGTCTGCTCAACTCTTTGCTTAATTTCTTCCAAAAGAATTTCGCAATACTCGCGCTCAAAGTGCTGTACACCCGCAAATGCAGCGAAATCACAGAAATCGCATTTATGGACACAGAATGGCAAATGTATATAGGCAGCTTGAATCATGCTTGGTTCGTGATAAATTTAGAAGGTTCACAATATACTCGCTCCAGAGTCAAGATGTCACGACTATACCAAAATTCGATACATTTGCTACTCGGCTTATTCTGCGCATCAAGCCTAACACTTGGTTCTGGACTTAATGTACAGGCGCAAGAAAAATCCAATCACAAAGCGCAGGACAAAGCCCAGGATCTCCGGCTGCTCAAAGAACAATCCGCTTTGGAGAATTATCTCGAATTGTTCAAGATGGGCATGACTCATACTGATTTGCGCGGTGCCGGCGATCACATCGTCAAACTACGCCGCCAAATAACCGACAGCCCAAATGATCCCGACCTTCGAATCCGACTGGGCTCCTATCTCTATCTGTCTGGAGACCTTGAAGGTGCAAGCATGGAGCTAAGACGAGCTCTTGCCCTCGACAATGAAAACATCGTCACCAACGTCTTATTAGGCAAAATCTCAGACGGCATAGGCGACCATGCCGCGGCCCAGATGCAATATCGAAAAGCAATAAGTATGTCGCCAAAACTTGCAGCGCCCTTTGTCTGCTTGGCTGATAGTTTTATGGCTCAGGGAGCCATTTCTGAGGCAATTAACGAATTCAGACGCGCAAATGAAGTCAAAGCCACTTGTCAGGGACTGACCGGACTTGCCCAGGCTCTGGTAGCTACAGATGACCCCGAAGGTTCCGTTCGGGCTGCAAGACAAGCTGTATCCATCATGCCGAGCTCATCCAACGCCCATGTTGCCTTGACCCACGGTTTACTACGCTTAAAAGAAGACGTCAGTGCTCTTAGAACAGCAAGACAAGCAGTTTTACTCGAGCCAACTTCAGCTGAAAGCCATATCGCTCTTGGAAGAGCTTTGTACGCCAACAAAAAAAACGCAGACGCAGTAGTCGAGTTCGAGCAAGCAGTTTTACTAGATCCACTCAACGCCCAGGCGCGCAACGATTTGGGTTATGCTCTTTACAAAAGAGGCGATGTTGCCTCCGCGGTCACTCAACTGCAGTTGGCGCTGAGATTGAATCCTCGTCTGAGCGAAGCACGCAACAATCTAGAACTAGCCATTTTTGGCTTATCTAGTCCGCGCTAGATCGCATATAAGCACTATATACAATATCAATACAGTGATGCCAAATGCGCCACCATTGCAATTCTGGCACATCGGTATACAATTAATATGTCAGAAAGTTGATATCGGTAAAAACTTTTATGCATCACCTGATAGCAGCTGCTCAGGCGACAATTCAAAAAAAATTAGCGTCCATAACAACATCGAATAAGCCCGATGCTCTGCTTTCGTTTTTTCTTGCATCCGTGTTCAGCGCCTGCGCACTAAGCATTCCTTTAGCTGCATTTGCACAGGAAGAAAGAGATCCACACGAAGGTTTAAATTCGAGCGATAGCGCCGATAAAAAACAAATCGCTCAATACGGACCCGGCGGACGTAGCCAATCTGCGCGAACTCAACGACTGCCTGCTGTGACAGGTACAGTCCAGATTCGCAAGCCATTCAAACTGGTAGCACAAGCAAACCAGGGCATTATTCACCACCTTAGTTTCAGAGATACTCCGGTGCGCGAGCTGATCGCAGAAATTGCACGCCGTGGCAATTTAAATATCATTGTCGATAAATCAGTAGATGGACGCATCACTGGCGAATTAAAAGACGTCACTCTTAATGAGGCAATGGATACTATTCTTGCTTCTGCAGGACTTGAAAGCAGACGCTTGGAAAACAATGTGATCATAGTCGCGTCTAGCGTGGCGATGGTCCAATTGAAATTAAATCGTCAGGTTGTACGTGCATTCAAACTGAGTTACGCCCACCCTTTCGATGTTGCCCAGATTTTGCAATTTTCGGTTTTCAACAAAGGTGTGGTATCCAGCTTTGACGAAAAGGTTGGACTAGGAGATTCTGCCACCGAACCTGGTACCAAAAGCCAACTGGATCAAACTCTCAAGAAAGACGAAGTTTCCAAACAATTAAATGGCACGACCCGCGAACAAATCCAGGAAGGTACTGGATTCAACAATGCGGCAGTCGAACCTGGTAGTCAGCAAGTGCGTCAAGTGCAAGAAATCAACGCACTGTATTCGATACCACCAAACGACGGCGGCGCCATTGTTATACCTGATGCCAAAGGTCGACAAGTCATCGTGGTGGGAACGCAGGAAGATGTAGACCTTGCTGGCGAAGCAATTACCTTAGTGGACCGCCGTCCTCGCCAGGTACATATTCAATCATCTCTCATTGAAATCACAAACCAGGGCATTCGACAATTAGGTGCCACCATCAATATGCAAGGCGACGGTATGTCCAGCTCTATCATGGGTAATCCGGCTGCCCCACTACTCAGTTTTTTGCCCGGTTTGGGTTCACCTGCAAACGCCGTTCCAAACCCGCAGATACCAGCTATTCCATTTACTGGAACAAACGTAACTGGTGCTGCCAACCCCTTTTCGGGCTTAGTCGGCGCAGTCCTGCCCAATGTTGGCAATATCAATATCGCAGGTATTACCCCCGTTCAATCATCTGCATCGGGATTCAATTTTCTGACCTTGAGCCAAAGAGCTGGCGGAAGAGCAAACATTGCCACCGTGCCGTACGGTTTAAATGTAAATGTGCAGATGCTTTTGCAGACTAATAAAGCAAAAGTAATTGCCAACCCGAGCCTTGTTGTTGTCGATAATACCGAAGCTCTGATTACTATTGCAAACGAAGTAGTACACAAAGTGACATCTACTGTCAGTTTAGGTGTAGTTACAACAAACGTCGAAATTGCTAAAGCTGGCATATTTTTGAATATTTTGCCAAGACTGACTGAAGATGGTTTTGTTCGCTTAAGACTACGTCCCCAGGTATCCGCACCTCTTGGTGCTCCACAAACATTCGGCGTGGGAGCCAACCAGACTACCGTCACGCTTTTGAGTATTCGCGATGTGATCAGTCAGGAAGTCAGAATTAAGGATGGTCAAACTCTTGTGATTGGCGGACTGTTTACCGAACAAGAAGCATCTCAATTATCCAAAGTTCCTTATTTTGCCGAAGCACCGCTGCTTGGTGCCTTTTTTAGAACTACACTAAAAGGGCGCAACCGCACTGAGCTTATGCTCATGATCACGCCCAAAATAGTGGAAGAAGAAAATCCTAGACTCACCCAAAGCGAAACGCCAACGCTTTAACAAATTCCCTTACCGCTAATTCAGAGCCAGACTTTCAAGCTCCTTGTTGTGGCGTAATTTTTTCATTGCTCTAAGTTCAATTTGACGCACTCGCTCTCTCGATAAACCAAGAATTCTGCCAGTTTCGATCAGTGTCTTACGCTCGCTTTTTATTCCAAAGCGCAATTTCAAAACATCTGATTCTTGAGGTTTCAATCTCTTCAAAGCGCTTTCAACACGCAACGATAGTAGCTCGAAATCGGCGGCTTCTATAGGATCTAGCGAACGTTCATCCGGTAAAAAATCACAAAGAGTGGTTTCGCCATCCTCTGTAAAACTTGCATCCAAGGAGAGAGTCGCTTTCTCTGCGTTTAAAAGCATATTCACTTTATCAAGGTCAAATCCAGTTTTAATAGCAATTTCAGACGGCGTAGGCTTGCGTCCCAGACTTTGATTTAGTTCTGCCACAGCTTTTTTCACTTTCCACTTTGATTCGCTTACATGGACTGGAAGACGCACCACGCGTGATTTGTTTGCTATCGCTCGACTGACTGCTTGCTTAATCCACCAGCTTGCATAAGTTGAAAATCTAAAGCCTTTTTCTGGATCAAACTTTTCAACCGCTTTAATAAGTCCAATATTTCCTTCCTGAATCAAATCTTGCAATGTCAGTCCGAATTTCACATATTTTTTGGCAATGCTCACAACCAAGCGCAAGTTCGACTTAATCAGGCTGTTTCGAGCAGTATCATCACCTGCCTGAGCTGCGCGCGCCAAAGCTAGTTCGGCTTTTAAATCGAGCAATCCGAAGCGCCCGATTTCTTTAAGATAATTGGTCATCGAATCTGTATTTGTATGGGCAAAAGCTCCTAAATGAGCGCTTATAGGCTCAACCACAACACTTTCGTCTTCAAAATCCTGGCTTTGATAGTCGTCTTCTAAATCACCTAAATCAAAAGGAGTCTCGCTCCATTCCTCAAATACGGTACTTGTTCTGTCTGTCATGTTTCTTATTGCTCGCAAAGCAACTTTCAGAGCCGGTTTAGGGTCTTTTTCTCGACCTGCCGACTTACACTACGTATATATGTCACATTTTCATCCTAACCGATTTTTTCTCAGATTGCTGTGCTAATAAAAAATTGAGAGGTGATAACTATGCTGCCAGGAAAAATTGGAAACAACGACAACGAGTGGTCAGAAGGAATGAATGACGAAGCCAATGAGGGCCTGCCATTCTTTGAAGACGAAGTGGCTCCCGAAGAAATAGCGCTCCATATAATAGATCCGATGGATGAAAATCCGGACTCAGAGGCCCAACACACATTAAAATCCGATGCCATCCCACATGATGCGGTCTTCGACGAAGAAAACTCCACTTACGAAACACAAGAATGTTCACATCCATCTTGTCACTGTCAGGTCACTGAAAGTGATTTTTGCTCCAGTGACTGCGAGGGTCTTGAAACACTTGAATCACAATCCTGTCAATGCTTACACCCGGGCTGCGACGACGACAGCGGCAATGAACTGGTGGGATTGAAAGAAATTCAAGGCGAAATTTAAAACACAAACCGTTATCGGTTGGTAATTAGACTACTGGTTATTGCTCGAAATGGAAGCCAATCGTTTGTTTGGCCATTCAGGAGCAAGCGAGAGCTTAAATTCTTTTGCAAGAGCTAACTCTACTCTCATGCCACCATGTAGCCACGGCAAATGATTCGGAGCTGCGGGATACGGTCCTGCCGATTCAACAAGTGCTGAGATTTTTTCGTCTAGCGGCGTAAACGTATCTCTATTTAGAACGTGAAAACCTACAGGCATCCCAGCTGAGTCAATACAAAATGCATAAGACGCCTTACTGTCTTTATAATCAACCAAATTTTCTTCTTGCAATTTTTTGAAACCAGAAGAATTCACAATTAAATCTTGAACCTGCAGAATCCAGTTGTCCACCTCTGTTTTATCTCTAATTGCCCAGTGAGTTGAGTTCAAAATAGCTTTTGTAGATTGCAAACAAAATGAATGATCGACACTTTTATCCAAAGTATTCGAATGTTTTTTTGGCTCTTGTTTTTCACTTGCGTAAGCCCCAGAGACACAAGAATACGTAAGCGCAGTAGCAGTGGTCAGAGCAAAAGATACATTTAGTATTCGATGCAAAACCATTAGTGCGCGCCGACTCCTTCTTCAATCATGTCACCACTTGGTGTGGGCATGAAGAACGAGACTATCGCTCCTACAAGAAATATGCTTGCAAAAGTAGTTGCAGCCATAGCGTAAGAGCCAGCAAACAAGCCAATCAACTGTCCGCTTGCAATAGCGGCAAAAGCAGCGAAGGTTCGACCCACGTTGTAGGTGACACCAAAGGCGGTGCTGCGTATACGTGTTTCGAATAGCTCAGGAATATAGGACCAGAGCAGAACAAAAGGAATATGGGCAAAGAATCCGACGCACGCCACGAAAGGAAATATGAGCGGACTAAATTCCTTGAAAGTCATGAACATTCCAGCCGTAGCAGCAAAAGCAAGAACGAATGAGCCCGCCATCGAAGCCTTGTATCCAAATCGGTGAATGAGCAATCCGCCAAATAGTCCAGAGCAAATCATTCCGATATCTTTGAATAGCATGACATGACTGCGCTCAGCTACTGCAAGTGTGCCAGTCAACTGATTAATCCAGGCTGGAATCCATGAAAGTACAGCCCACCACGCAATAATTGCACAGCTAGTTAGCAAGCCAACCACCACTGTTCTACGTGCATAATGTCCATCCCACAAACTCATAAATGTGGATTTGAGCATCACACGGTCTTCATCGGTCAAATCGTCTTCGTGCTTACCTTTAGCAAGAGTGCGTTTTTCTTTTATTTCGTGGAAACTATGCGAATCCTTGAGTTTCATTTGTGTATAGACAACAAGAAATGCAGGCAGAATACCTACAAGGAATAAGTTTCTCCATCCATAACCGCCAATAAGCAGATTGAGTCCAGAAGTAGTGAGATAGCCTACCCCAAGCGAGGTGGCAAGCAAACTCAAAGCAAAAACGCGAGATTTTTTAGGCCAGCACTCCGACAATAGCACCGCACCAATTCCCATTTCGCCGCCAATACCGGCACCTGTAAGAAAACGATAAATGCCCAAATCCCACCAGCTGTGAGAAAAAGCGCAAAGTCCAGTAGCGACTGCATAAACAAGAATCGTAAGCGAAAGTGTTTTAGCACGCCCAATCTGATCTGCAAGCCAACCAAAGAAAAAGGCACCGACTGCCCAACCAAGCATGAACAAAGCAATTACATACGAGCCAAAAATACCGACTGTCGCGTGTGAATTCGTGTGCAGTAAGTCGGACAAGGCCGGATACAAAATAATGGCAAATATCGAGCTATCCATCCCGTCGGCAACGCCACCAAGCCAGGTAGCAAATAACACATGCCAGGGATAAATCTCTTTGGTGTTTTTCGGCAAAGCCTGAGAAGAATCAGTTTCGATTGCAATCGACTCTGCTGCGGCAATTGGTTCGGCACCATCAACTATGGCGCCAATCGGCGGCGGAGTGTCTGGAACTTTGAAATCAGAAGCCAAAGGGTCACCTACAGTGGCGGTCTTAGCCCCACCCTCCAAAGCGTTCACCATTATCTACTCCTTAATGGTTGAAAAGAGAGATAATACTTTATTCGACTGTGACCGATTTAGCAAGATTGCGTGGTTGATCTACATCCTTGCCCAGATAATCGGCAACGAAATATGACATCAACTGCAAAGGAACGATCGTAACGAGCGGGCTGAAAAGCTCATCAACAGG
The DNA here is from genome assembly GCA_964519785.1 of uncultured Candidatus Obscuribacterales bacterium. Taxonomy (GTDB): domain Bacteria; phylum Cyanobacteriota; class Vampirovibrionia; order Obscuribacterales; family Obscuribacteraceae; genus Aved-18. The sequence goes on from CAZFKB010000003.1 coordinate 65,473, forward strand.
TGGTATACGGAATATGTGATCAAATGTATCGGGTGCCATTTCATCACCGTCGCAAGCCACTGCCACCATACGAGCGTTGCGTGCACGCGATTCCTGAGCATTTGATAATGTTTTCTCGTAAACCTTGCCGGGCACCAAAACTGTGATTACAGGCACTGCTGAATCGAGCACTGCAATCGGTCCATGTTTGAGTTCGCCAGCAGCGTAACCCGAGGCATGAATATAACTAAGTTCTTTTAATTTAAGCGCTCCTTCCAGAGCAGTCGGATAATTCACTCCACGAGCAATGAAAACCACGTCGGAAGCATCTGCAAGTTTGAGGGACAAACTTTTGTACTCTTCTTCGCGAGCCAGAATCTGTTCCATCAGAGCAGGCATAGAATGCAGAGTCTTTTTCATTTCCACTGCCTGATCAATGCTGATTGAGCCACGCTTTTCACCCAGATAGATTCCAAACAAGTAGAAGCACATCAACTGAGCAACATAGGTTTTGGTGGCGGCAACCGAAACTTCGATACCACATTCGGTGACAATCAAATTGCTTGCAATTTGAGCCAAATGTGAATCGGGTCTATTGGTGATGCCCAATGTATAAGCACCTTTAGCTTTGGCAGCTTTAATAGCAGCAAGGGTATCTGCAGTTTCGCCAGACTGGCTGACAGCAATTACGAGTGTGTTTTCATCAGCCAAAATATTTCTGGTCTGAATCTCAGAAGCAATTTCTACTTCCACAGGAATAGAGCAAAGTTCTTCGATGATTAGTTTGCCAACCATTCCAGCGTTCAAAGCGGTTCCACAAGCAACGATAATGATGCGCTTGATAGATTTGATTTCGTTATCTGTCATTTTTACGCCGTAAACACCTTCTGAGGCATCGGCAGAAAAACGCTCTACATTGAAAGAAATCGACGCTTTAGGATTGCTTGAAAATGTAGGCAAATACTTGCTCATAGTCTGACGCAAAACTAACGGTTGTTCGTGAATTTCTTTGAGCAAGAAATGTTTGAAACCTTCTTTATCGATTTTGTAAGGCTCGGTATTGAGCGAAACAGGCTCTCTGAAAACTTCAGTGCCATCAAACGAAAACAGTCTGTAGCTATTGGTTTTGATTTCAGCAATTTCGCTTTGCTCAAGACGCACAATTTTGTTTGTGTATTGACGAACGGCGGTACTGTCGGAGGCTAGGAAACTTTCGTTTTCGCCGATACCAACAGTGAGCGAATAGTGATGATTTACAGCGTAAATACGATCGCGATGTTTCAAGCTTACGATACCAAGGGCAAATGCACCTTTCATCACATTGACAGTGCGCACGATAGCACCAAGTATGTCCTGGTCTTTTGCGTATTCGCGAGAAAGCAGATGAACAGTCACTTCCGTATCAGTTTCAGTAGTGAAAACATAACCTTGTTCGATCAGTTCATTTCGAAGCTGAGCATAGTTTTCGATGATACCGTTGTGCACTACCGCAAAGGTACCGGTGGAATCTGTGTGAGGGTGCGCGTTTTCGTTGGTCGGGCTACCATGAGTTGCCCAACGAGTGTGACCGATACCAATAGTCGAGCTTGGTCTTTGCTGTTGAAGCAAAGTTTCCAGATTAGAAAGTTTGCCAGCTGACTTGATGATATTGAGCCTGTCACCTTCAATCACAGCCACTCCAGCAGAGTCGTAGCCTCTGTACTCAAGACAGCGCAGCTTGGACAGGAGAACTGGTGTCGCTTGATTGTTGCCTAGATAACCAACTATTCCACACATGCTTGTGAATCTCCTTGTCTCTATATTTCCATGATCTCGGCTTCTTTGTCTTTAGCGCCTTGATCTATTTCCTTTATATATTTGTCAGTCAATTTCTGAACTGAATCAGCTTTGCTGCGCAACTCATCTTCAGAAACGCCTTTGTCTTTAAAATTTTTGAGGTGCTGATCGCAGTCGCGGCGGATGTTTCGCACTGCCACACGAGCGTCTTCAGCAATTTTTTTCACTTGTTTGGATAAATCCTTACGGCGCTCTTCAGTTAACGCAGGGATAACAATTCTAATCACCGAGCCGTCAGAGTTAGGAGTCAAGCCAATTTGAGCTTTGTTAATCGCCGACTCGATGTCTTTGAGCGCACTTTTATCATACGGTTGGACGACAAGCGAGCGACCATCAGGAGTTGAGATATTAGCTAAACTTTTAAGGGGAGTCGGCGTGCCGTAATAATCTACTTCGACTTTGTCGAGAACAGCAGCATTGGCTCGTCCAGTACGTACTGTTTTAAACTCATTATGTAAGCTCGATACCGCTTTTTTCATGCGGTCTTCACCAGCAGCAATTACATCTTGAATATTTTCAGCAGGCGCGCTCATGTTCGATTAATCTCCTCGTTGCTCAATTCACACTGTTTGGCAGGTTTTAGCACTGCTAATAAGGGTTCCAATTTTTTGGCCTGAAACGATTGCTTTGATACCACCTGGTTTGGCAAAATCGAAAACAATAATTGGAATATTGTTTTGCTGACAAAGCGAAACACCAGCAGGGTCCATCACTTGAAGATTGTTTTTGATGAAGTCTTCAAAATTGATGTCGTCGAATTTTTTAGCTTTTGAATTGCGCTTAGGATCAGCGTCATAAACGCCATCTACGCCATTTTTCGCCATCAAGATTACGTCGGCTTTGATTTCTGCAGCACGTAAAGCTGACGCAGTATCGGTTGTAACGTGCGGGTTACCAGTTCCGCCACCAAAAATCACGACCCGGCCCTTGTTTAAGTGACGGATTGCTCTGAGCCTGATAAATGGCTCAGCCACCGCCGGCATGGCGATGGCTGTCTGAACTCTTGTCTCAACACCTTTTGAATGCAGCACTTCTTGCAGAATCAAACAATTCATAATTGTGGCAAGCATGCCTACATAGTCTGCAGCGGCTTTATCCATCCCCCAGGCAGCACCTTTGACGCCGCGGAAGATATTTCCACCTCCAACTACTATCGCCACTTGTACGCCCATTTCTTTGGCTTCGATAATCTCGTCGGCAATGCCGCTTATCACTTGATGGTCGATACCGAATCCTTCTTTGCCTTGCAGGGCTTCGCCGCTCAATTTGAGAAGTATTCTTTTGTATGTAGGTGCGTTAGTGGGGCTTGCCATTTGTTTGAATTCCCAAGTAATCAACAGCAAATCTTACTACCTACAAGGCTTTGCCTTCTAGAAGTCATATTTCATATAAGCAAAGTTCCCGCTGGGGCGGGAACTTCGAGTGCTTGAATTGCCAGTTAGCTTTTGGTTTTCAGCCTTATTCTTCGCCGAGTATATACAGCGAATATTGAACAGGCTTGAGCTCAACGCCCATTTCCTTACCTTTAGCGCTGAGATATTGGCTGACCAGTTGACCGGGATCTTTGACGAAGGGCTGCTCGAGGAAGCAACGCTCAGCCATGATTTTGTCTACACGACCTTGAACAATTTTCTCCACCATTTCTGGTTTTTTGCTAGCCAGATCAGCTTTGCCAGATTCGATACGCTTTTCTTCTGCTATCACTTCTGCTGGAACTTCTTCCTTGCTCATATAGGTAGGCTTGGTCGAAACGATGTGCATAGCCAGTTCGCGAGCGACTGAAGCGCCTGCTTCAGGTACTTTTTTGTCTGAGGTCAATTTGAGCAAAGCGCCCATTTTGCCGCCCAGAGTGTGGAGATACTGACCAATTACGCCTTCACCCGACTCGATTTGCAGAAGGCTGACACGTTTTACTTGCATGTTTTCGCCAGTCTTAGCTACAGCAGCAGTAATCATTTCGCCGACTGTACCGCTTCCGCCTTTGGCTTTAGCAGCCAGAACTGCATCAACAGTGGTTGCATTTGCTTCGAGTGCTGATTCTGCAATTTTGTTGCACAAAGCGACGAATTCTTCGTTTTTGGCTACGAAGTCTGTTTCGCAGTTTACTTCGACCAACACAGCTTTTTTGCCGCTTGGATCGACACTGCCTACTACCAAACCTTCGGATGTGGCACGCGAAGACTTTTTGCTTGCCGAAGCAACGCCTTTTTGTCTCAGCCACTCGAATGCTTTGTCGAAATCGCCAGAGCTTTCAACCAAAGCTTTTTTGCAATCCATCATTGCGGCTCCGGACTTTTCTCTCAGCTCTTTGACCATGGAAGCAGAGATTTCTACCATTTGCATAATTACCTCTTAAATATCTTGATTAGTGCTTAAAAACTGATTAGCCGACTAGACCATTTCTACTTCTTGCTCTTCGCCTTCGCTGTCTGAGCTTGTCTCATCCAGGTCTGAAGCTGCAGGAATTTCAACGTTGGAAACTGTTGGTTCAACTGTAGGCTCTTCGTCGTTGCGCTGAGCGCGAGCGAGAGCACCTTCGATAATTGAATCAGCAATTTTTCCGGTAATCAATTTGATTGAACGAATTGAATCATCATTGCCAGGAATGACATACGAAATGCCGTCTGGATCGCAGTTTGTATCTACCAGAGCTACAGTTGCGATGTCGCTTTTGATTGCTTCAGCAACAGCGATGAATTCACGTTTCTGGTCAACTATAAATAGAATGTCGGGGCGACCACGCATGGTTTTGATACCACCAAGTGATTTGTCCAGCTTGAGCCATTCGCGATTGAGCACAGCTTGTTCTTTCTTACCGCGACGGAAAAAGTCGCCGGTCTCTTTCATTTCTTCGAGTTCTTTCAATCGATTGATACGAAGACGAATGGTTTCGAAATTGGTCAACATGCCGCCTAACCAGCGACGATTGACGAAGTAAGCGCCACAACGTTTTGCTTCTTCTTCTACGATGTCAGCAGCTTGCTTTTTGGTTCCAACGAAAACGATGTTTCGCTTCTCCGAAGCAGATTTTCTGATGTATTCGCATGCTCTATCGAGTGCGCGGCTGGTTTTCTCCAGATCTATAATGTAGATTCCGTTGCGCTCGCCATAGATGTATGGGCGCATTTTGGGGTTCCATCTACGGGTCTGGTGACCGAAGTGCACACCAGCTTCCATTAACTGCTTCATTGATGCAATAGACAAGGTTTTGTTTCTCCTAAGTAATACAGAGCTATGCTCGAAAAGTCCCTACGACGATTGAGTTCCATCAAAAACCAAAAAACGTTTCGGTCTTGATGGACAGAACCTGTCGGTTTTGTCCGAACCGAAACAGGTCCAGATAGCCTAGCATTTTACAGCCTATATCATAAAGTTTTCTAGTCGATATACCGCAAATCAGTCACACTCGGTAATCTGAGTCAAGCATCCAAGTCTTGAAACGCTCTCTATAGACGGATTTGCGCCAGGGTATTGCGTTTAGACATACTGTAAACCGTCTCGTAATTTTTGGAGAATGCTCCAAACAAGCCAATTTCTGGACATTTTTTGAATTTGATCGTTATAATAATACAAGGTGAA
>CAZFKB010000004.1:0-68424 GCA_964519785.1 uncultured Candidatus Obscuribacterales bacterium
GGCAGCCTTCCAAGCTGCACACGCGGGTTCGATTCCCGCTACCCGCTCCATTTTTTTAATCGCCCCCATAACCAAGGCATATACCAAGACCGGTGACTAGCAACAGAGTAAGTATCAGTGATGTGCTCGTTGCTCGTAAGCGTATAAAAGGTTTCGCGCTCGATACGCCGCTTGCTAAGAGCCAATGGCTAAGCGAAGTTTCAAAGTCCGAAGTATGGCTCAAGCTTGAAAATATTCAAAATACTGGCTCTTTCAAACTACGCGGAGCCCTCAACGCACTTGGCTGGGCTCGCGAGAAAGGCATCAGCAAAGTCTTTACCGCTTCCATTGGCAATCATGCTCTAGCAATTGCTCAAGCAGCGCACTTCACCGATCGAGAAGCAACTGTCTGCGTGCCAGACAATCCGGCCTTCAAAAATTCAAAGAAACTGAAAAAACTCAACCAGTTCAACGTTTCAATTATCAAGCATGGCGACGACCAGGCTGACACCGAACAGTTCGCCCGCCGTCTGGCTCAGGAAAAGAAAGGCTTATACGTATCGCCTTACAATAATCCCGAAGTCATATGCGGTCAGGGAACCATCGCTCTCGAGCTATTCGAGCGCGTGCCAAAACTTTCGACCATTGTTGTTGCAGTTGGCGGAGGCGGCTTGATAAGCGGCATTGCAACCGCGGCAAAAACTATCAATCCGGCTTGTCGCATCGTCGGAGTTGCAGCAGCCAGCACCCCAGCCATGTATAAGGCCTGCCAACAAGGTCGCATCACCAACTGCATGATCGATCCCACTCTTGCCGATAGCCTTGCTGGCAATCTCGACCACGACACAATTACATTTCCACTGGTCCGAGAACTGGTCGACGAATGGGTCCTGGTCGACGAAGCCGAAATCGCAGCCACCATTTATGATTTCTTCGAAAATGAAGGGATGCTCATCGAAGGCGCTGCAGCTTGTGCGGTGGCCGCTGTTTCGAGACGCATCATCAATTTCAAACCTCGCGAAAAAGTAGCTGTGGTAGTCTGTGGTGGAAACATTGCCAAAGACGCCTGGAAAGACATTTTTGCAGAGCGCCTTAGCAAAGTCGGCTCTAACTAATAACTCATTCTATAATTTAGTCATATGAACGTACTGAACATCGCCGCGTATAAATTCGTAGAAATTCCGCTCGAGCTGCATCCAACCTGGCGTGTCGCTCTAAAGGAACGCTGCGACAGTCTCAATTTAAAAGGCACTATTCTTCTTGCTCACGAAGGCATCAATATGTTTTTGGCAGGAGAACGCGCTCAGATAGAAGAATTTCTGCATTATTTCAAAACAGACTCGCTCTTCGAAAACAGATTTTCTGATTTAAAAATCAAAGAAAGCCTGACAGACTATCAGCCTTTCACCCGCATGCTTGTTCGACTGAAAAAAGAAATCATCACTATGCGTCATCCGACAATCACCTCGAATTCGCTTGATGCTGAAGAAAAACGTGCGCCAAGCGTAGAGCCTGCAACACTGAAAAAATGGCTCGACCAGGGGCACGACGACGAAGGTCGCGAAATCTTGATGCTAGACACACGCAATTATTACGAAGTCGATGTCGGCACATTCCAAAACGCTGTCAGTTTCAAAATCGACTTCTTCAGCGACTTTCCACACGCAATCGACACTGCTGAAAAAAATCTGCAAGACGAATTGCAAAACAAAACTGTCGTGACTTTTTGCACTGGCGGAATCAGATGCGAGAAAGCGAACTTGTTTTTACAAGAGAAAAAATTCCCTCACCTTTATCAATTAGATGGTGGCATTTTGAATTATTTCGAGAAAGTGGGCGGCGCCCACTGGAACGGCGAATGTTTCGTATTCGATCGCAGAGTAGCTGTAGACCCTGAATTAAACGAAACCGAAAAAGAATACGAAATTGTCTACACGCCTCGCATTGTCAACAATTCTATTCAATAAGCAAAGACGACACAATCGCTTCAATTTGCTTTCGATGTATTGCTTGATGCGGAGCAGCAAACAACGTCCATTGACGCGCAGTGAGCGGTCCAAACCATGGGTGTGGATGTTTCAGGTCAGCATGTTTTTCGAAATCTATTTTTCGAACCAGCCTGCCGAAATTCTCCACCAGCTTTTTGAAATTCTCGACTACTTCTTTTGCATCGACGTCGACAGATGGCTTTACATCAGCAGTTCCACGCGAGGGTAGGTCGTTATTGCCGCGCGACAAACTGACAATAATTCCAAGCATGCCTTCACCGACAATATTCAGATGCTGTATTGTCATCGCTACAGACCAGTATCGAGAACTATCTTCGAGCCCCCGCAACCGTGGTATCAAGCGTCTTTGCCCAAGCTGATCGGAATTCAGTTTAGATGCCAGTTCGATGATTTTTCTGGACTCTTCTTCGAATTGCAAGACCGCTTGCTCTATAGATGTGCTTCTAAATCTTTTTGGAAAAATAATATACTTAGCTACCAACCATTCAAAAAACGGTAGACCAGCACCAGGTTTTGCTAATTTCGGTTCGGTTAATTTTGATTCTTGCATAGTTGTCATAGTTTTTTTATATATCCCCAGACTGTAAAACTTGGTATCGGCTTGAAATCCAACTCCTCAAAACGCTCATATCCACGCTTTTCATACATAGCCCTTGCAGTGGTCATGAGACTTGTAGTATGCAAAGTCATAAACTCAAAACCTTCATCACGCGCTCTATCCTCGCAGGCTTCAATCAATTTATTGGCAAGTCCTTTATTTCTGTGATTGGGATGCACAGACAACAAGCGCATTTCTGGGTATTTATTTTCAATGATTTTTCCACCGACAGCTCGCCTACTTGGTGGCACATATATAGCTGAAGCGGCTATTTCATCGCCTTCTAGAATAACTAGTCGAATCAAGCTCTCGTCATTGAGTAACAAATCACGCGTATGCAACTCGTACATCGACCAGAAATCGGGATCGGCATTTTGCGCATATTCGGCATAAGCGACTTTGGTAAGATCTGCAATCTGAGTCCACTCATTTTTAGTGGCGATTTTAGTGACGAGGCGCGTCATAAGCACTTTTTCCTTGTCGGAGCCATTCTATTACTTGCATTTTGCAAGCATCGATATTTCAAGCCTAGCAAACTTACTTGCATTTTGCAAGTGTCGTGTATAATTGCATATTATGGATGGTAATCTCAAAAATCCAAATTATTCAAACACTCAGGCCAGGTCGCAATGCGTCATAAGCAATGTCCTGGAAATTCTGGGCGACAAATGGACCTTGCTCGTTATTCGCGATTTGTTTTTCTTTGACAAGCACGAATTCAAAGAATTTCTCGCGTCGCCAGAATCGATTGCCACCAATGTGCTAACAGACCGATTGAAGAAACTGAAGCAAAATCATATTATCGCTGAGATTCCTCATCCCGAAACACGCACAAGAAAGCTCTATTACCTGACCCAAAAAGGAAAAGATCTCTTGCCTGTTCTTGGCTCAATGGCTCAATGGGGCTCAAAGCACTTACCCGACCTAGAAGCGATGCAGCCGCTCTACGAAAGGCTTCGAGTCGAGCCCAAAAAAGTTCAAAGCGAAATCAAAGCACGTATCGAAAAGTGGGAAACTGAGCATCTGCAGTGAATCTAAAAGACCTTAAAAAAGGCGACATAAAAATCATTCTGGTGATTCTTTTCGTCGCATTCGCACTTTATTTATTCATCGAATTCTCTTCTGAAATGGCAGAAGGCGAGCTTACTGCAATCGATAACATAATTTTGCAAGCACTTCGCAATCCACAAAATCCAAAAGAATTGATTGGTCCACCTGGACTTCTTGCTTTCATGCAATTTGTTTCATACCTTGGTGGAATTTATGTTTTGAGCGCGGTTTCAACAATTGCTTCATTATTTTTTCTGCTAAAGAAAAGAACCAGAACCTGCTTTCTCTTCATTCTATCTGTGACTAGCGGCAGTGCATTAATGGTTTTATTGAAATACTTTTTCGACCGTCCACGCCCCGACATCGTTCCCCATCTTGGCGAATTCTCTTTAGGCTCGTATCCAAGCGGTCACAGCATGGTATCAGCGATAGTATATCTGACTATTGGAGCGCTTTTAGCCCGCTCGACCAAATCGCTCAAAATGCGAGCTATATATTTATCGATAGCTGGCGTCTTCGTGTTTCTGATTGGCATAAGCCGAGCCTTTCTTGGCGTTCACTATCCAAGCGATATCCTTGCCGGATGGTGCGCAGGAGTCATCTGGTCGGCACTCAGCTATTTGCTTGCAAAATTTCTACTGCGCAAAAAACGACAAGACCCAAGCACAAGCGATCGGATATCATAGACCAGCTAGTTAGATTCGCAGGTGTTAAATGGGTTCGAATTTCGTTTATCTGGTAGCCGGCATTGCCGCCCTTTCCGGCTTGCTCTTTGGCTATGACACTGGCGTAATTTCAGGCGCGCTGCCATTTATAAAGAACCAGTTCACTCTCACCCCAGAAGGCGAAGGGCTCGTTGTAAGCGGAGTCTTATTCGGCGCGACATTCAGCTCGATTGTAAGCGGCAGCCTGACCGATAGATTCGGACGAAAGAAAGTCTTGCTTGCAACAGCCATGCTGTTTGCAGGCGGCTCCGTACTTGCAGCTTACGCACCATCTGTAGATATGCTCGTTGTCGGGCGCATAATACTTGGTCTTGCAATTGGCGTGGCAAGCTTTGCCGCCCCTTTGTACATTGCCGAAATGGCACCACCCAAGGTGCGCGGCACACTGGTTGCAATGAATCAAATGGCGATTGTGACAGGCATTTTGCTTTCGTTCCTGGTAGATTACTTCTTTTCAGCATCAGGCGACTGGCACTCGATGATTCTGCTTGGCACACTGCCTGCCGTGCTGCTTGCAGTCGGAATGCTCACCCTGCCTGAAAGTCCACGCTGGCTCGTCAGTCAGAAGCGCGACCAAGAAAGCAAAGCCGTTCTGCAAAAAGTGCGCGGGACCCAAGATGTCGAGCAAGAATTCAGCGAAATCCACACAGCACTTGCCGACGAAAAAGGTGACTGGAAAGAATTTTTCTCACCACAATTGAGGCAAGCATTAATTGTTGGTGTTGGACTTGGTGCCTTTCAACAATTCACCGGAATAAACACAGTAATTTATTACGCGCCCAAAATCTACAAAGCAGCCGGTCTAACTTCAGACTCGGTGGGAATTCTTGCCACAGCAGGTGTTGGTCTTGTTAATCTGATCATGACTATTGTCAGTTTGATTCTGATAGACAGAGTGGGAAGACGACCATTACTGATTGTCGGAAATCTTGGAATGCTTCTAAGTCTTGCCGCATTGTCACTGACTTTCGTGTTTAATGCATCCGCTGACGTAATGCGATTTGTTGGTGTCAGCAGCACATTTGTGTATGTTGCATTTTTCGCGATTAGTTTAGGACCAGTTTTCTGGGTGATGATAAGCGAGATTTATCCGCTTCGAATCAGAGGCTTCGCCATGGCATTTGCAACCGCGCTCAGCTGGCTAAGCAATATGATCGTGAGCTACTCTTTCCCGGTGGTGCTGGACAAATTTGGCATTGGCGCTACATTTGGTGGCTATGCAATTATCACACTTGCATCGCTTTTGTTTTGCATAAAGCTTGTGCCAGAAACAAAAGGTTTATCGCTCGAGTCTATCGAGAATCAAGAGCGCCACGGCGAATTTCATACTTAAATTATTTGGACTATCCAGACAAGCCTTCTTTCCACAAATACTTATCTAAATCGAGCTTGTCTTCGCTGTTGAACTTCACACCTTCTGACTCAAGTAAGCGCCTTTGCAAATCCGGTGGCAGTCCCACTTTATGAGTGCTCGTTCCACCCTGAGCATTCACCACTCTATGCCAGGGGACGTTATCGGAATTGAATTTTTTAGGCTTGTTGCTGCCAAGCGCCTTCAGAGCCCAACCCACTCCCTGAGCACTCATGCGCCCACCGATCATGTGCGAAATCAACCCATAAGTCAAAACTTTTCCCTTGGGAATTTTCTGAACTATTTTATAAATTTGCGAATAGATCTCGCTCATTTATTTGGCTCACTTCTTAGCCCATTCGAAAACATAATCGTGGTGCTCGACTGAATCTTTATTCTTGTCATCAATTTTCAAATGAATGTCCGAATGTGCAGATGCAGTCTGCGGCTGAGCGGTCTTAGGATTTATAACCACTTCCAAATGAGTAGAGCGTGAAACTTCTTGCACCATATCTTTGGAAAATGGCTTAACACCTTCTTTTTGCGGAATACGCGAAACCAGCTGCACCATCATTTCTGCAAATTGTTTACGCGCTTCTTCACCTTCAAAAGAACCATCAGCTACAAACTTGAAACAGCCAGGATATTCTTTGCTTTCGCCAAGATTTTTCACTTTCACTTTGGAAATGAAAGTTGCAGCACCAACAGGAATCTCGACATCGAGCAAGCCTTCCTTACCTTCTGCAGGCGCGCATTCAAGCCAGGTCTCTACCCAGAGACGCCAGACCTCAAGACTCTTTTGCTTGATTTGATTTTCCATCTGCGGCGATTTCAAAAATTCTTTGAGCAACTTCAGGTCCTCTGGACTCTTAGAAGGCATGAGCTCAAGCGCTCTGTCTATCGTTTCATCGAGCCCAACAACATCTTTGGCTTCACCATCCGCTCCAATAACCAGAGTTGGCATCGAGCTTTCAACTGCAGTCATCATGTCGATGACCTTTTGATTTGTTTTTTGATTTTCTTCCTTGCTCAAATCCATTCCGTCGAGTTCGAGAATTTTGAAATTGTGATATTTCAAATTGATTTGATCTTCTTTTTCGCCTTTTTGCCAGGCAATATCATAATGAATTTTGGCTGTCTTGCCCTTTTTCAAGACAGTTTCGCTGACCGAAACAGTACCTGGCGTGGGCCATTTGAATTTAACGAAAGTCGAAGCCGAAGACGCAAGAGGACACAACACTAACAGCGCAGAAAGCGCAACAGTCCTCAAATATTTAGTCATTTAAATCTCCCCGTTCATGCCTTCTGGTAATCACAAACATAACAATCTCTATTCTTCTGGCGATAAAAGCCACATGCTTACGTGCTTTGCAAGCTGGTCCACACCGTCTCCGCTGTGTGCAGAAAAAGTCTGGACAGTTATGAGTCCATCCAATCCTTCTTTCTTCAAGTCATTTTGCACTTTGTACAAAATATTCTTTGCAGCACCACCCGAAAGTTTATCGCTCTTAGTAAGAAGCGCATGAACAGGCATTTGCGACTGCACAGCCCAGTCGAGCATCATGGTGTCCAAGTCTTGCAATGGATTACGAATGTCCATAAGAACAACAACGCCTTTGAGACTTTGTCTTTCGTGCAAATAAAGCGACAAGTTTTCTTGCCAATCGTCTTTGACAGAACGCGCGACTTTAGCAAAGCCATAACCGGGAAGATCGACTAATCGCAATTCGTTTGTATTTTGCAACTGAAAGAAATTGATGAGCCTCGTTGCGCCAGGCGTTTTACTGGTGCGAACGAGTTTGGAGTTGTTAGTAAGCTTGTTGATACAGCTCGATTTGCCAGCATTCGAACGTCCAGCAAAAGCCACTTCGGCACCACGCTCAGGCGGGCACTGCTTGAGGCTTGGCGCGCTGGTCATGAATTTGGCTGAGTTGAAATTGATTGGTTTCATAGTCTATCCATATTAGCGGATTTGCGCGCTTTTTAATTCTTTTTCCCTAAGGTTTTGGCCTTTTTTAGCTCAGTATGTTCAAAAGCCGACGCCATGCGCTCAGTCTGCTTAGCGGATAGCCCCAGATTCGCAGCTACGCTTCTCCAGGAGCTTACCGCTGTAGTAACTTCACAAACAATTTGCCTTGCATCACCTGCGGTGACTCCAAAATAGCCAGCAACTTGTAAGGCGAGCTCTAGAGAGGCAGTTGCGTCATCAATATCGATAGCGGTGCTAAGCACGCGCGGTTTTATATCTAGTGGCACCGGATTGATATCGTAAACTGGTGACAAACGCCAACCCGCAGAATCGTTATACAAAAAACCGTGATTTCTAAGATGATCGTCAGTATTGGAAATTAAGACACTAAACACGATGCGACGCCACAACATACGCATGTCTAAAACAGGAGCGCCGCCGACCTGACGCAGAACATCGACAAATTCCATATAACTTCGTTGCTCGTTGTCTTTTGCATTTAGCATGCTCATTGAAGACACAAACGGAATACGAATTCCATTAAGTCGATCGAAACGACGCAGCACTAAAACCGGTCTTTTAGCAACATTTTCCAACCGCCACGTCGGGACGTTGATACCGGCTTTACTAGCAAGTGTAAGAGCGACAGCTTCCCACAATACAGTGTTGATCTCATCGTTTGCATTGGGAAATTTTGCAATTGCTAAATGCCCATCTTTGTCGCGTACAGAAGCTTTGGGACGTGCGCCTCCAAGCGAAGAACCAGGCGCAAGCAACAAACGCAAGTCCTCATCTGATTCTTTATCGCTCAAGACATTCTCTGCTGCAGCAAGAAGTCGCGGCAGTTCTATCAACGGCGGGATTTTTTTCTTTGCATCAGCTGACAAAAACGCGCCACCAGTGCTCGCCTTAAAGCGAAGTGCGCCCTGTCGAGATTCATCATTGACCATTAACAAATAATCGATCTCGCCAAGCGTGCGAACTGTTCTACCTTCTTGCTCTGCGCGTCTGCGCTCGGCTCTGCGCATTAAAACGCGCCCCCATCGGTCTGGAGCAGAATCGCCAATAGCCCCGAAAAGCGCGCGATCGCTATGAAATGGACCCGGGCCCAGTGACAGAGCAGGCTCCAGCGAGAATCGCAAAGGATTAGATAACCAATCTTTGTCATACTCGAACGTCGCACTCTCTCTATCTTTGCGCGTACGTGTCAACAAATTCCCCACCAGAAGTGGCTTTCCAAAGAGATCCACATAAACTAGAGTCTTTGTTTCCACTTAAGAAACTCCGCTTTTGCCTTCTGTAATTATTTTCTTACGCGAAAGCCTAATGCGCTTTGGCAGACGCTCTTCTTCTAGTTGGCGCCCGAGAGCGTCGTCGCTTGCGTCAGCCAAATTACCGACCCTGTCAATCATGCCGAGCACAAACAGAATTGTCGAGTAAGTTCCCATAGAAACACTTGCATCGCCCTTTTCGACGTTATACAAAGTCATGCGACTGATGGATGCACGCTCGGCTAAAATTTCAGTTGGTATCCTGCGACGCAACCTGGCGTCGCGGATGTCTTGTCCGAGCTTGCGCAGCGCTCGGCGAACAGGAATAGGAGTACTAATTGCAGAAGTATCTTTTGGCATAATGTCCAATATAAGCGACGCTAATATTGATAGCGTAAATTATAATATACGTTATTGTCAAGACACGAAAGGGTAAAATCGATAATAACGCAAGTCATATTTTACGTTAATGAAAATAACGTCTAGCATTACAGACGTTAGATTGAGATCTTAATTTCAAACTAGAATTTTACGGTTCTCAGCATACATTTGCATCGAACGCTCGACCGCCGCAATGGCTTCTTTCGCTCCAAGAAATCCCTCAACGCTCACAGTTTTATTTTCGAGCGCTTTGTAATCTTCAAAGAATCGTCTCACCTGATTCAGCCTGTGAGGCGGTAATTCGTCTATCGATGTGTAATGTGCGTATTCCTGGTCGTCAAAATGAACAGCAATTACTTTGTCGTCGCTCTCGCCCTGATCGATCATTTTCATAAGTCCAATAGGCTTGGCACGCACTATGCATAGTGGCACGAGAGATTCTTGTCCCAGCACCAAAACATCAAGTGGGTCGCGGTCATCGCAATAAGTTTGCGGCAAGAATCCGTAATTAGCAGGATAATGAACCGAACTAAATAGTGTACGGTCGACTCTAATCAAACCACTTTTCTTGTCGAGCTCGTATTTGACATTAGAACCTGCCGGGACCTCGATTATCGCTGTCACCACTTGTGGTGCTTGCTCTCCAAGTTCTACATCGTGCCAGGGGTGCATTTTAAATACCTGCTAAGTACTGGCATTTATACCACAACGCCGGACGTTCGCATCCCTGCTGACATCCACCTCGAATCTGACCGATGTGCAGTGGATGCTCACTCATCAAGTGCATAAGATTTAGAACTAGCATTTCCAAAGTCGGTCAGTATACGCAGCAACAAATCAAAAATCTTGTCCGAATCAAATGCGCGAGGAAGTACGCCCTCATTATCTAGAACTATTCCGCTGTTTGCATCTAAATGACAGCATACTGTACTCGCCCCATTCTTAAATTCGATTACAAAATGCGGCACGTTCGAACCATCTTGCAAGACTTTAATGCTAACAATTTGAGGAAAATCAGAATTCGATTCACTCAGTTTATTAAACGAAAATACGTCACCTACAGCGTAATCAAATTTTTGCAAAAGCGGATCTTGTCGAAGAAAGTATTGATAGTTGACGTCATTGCATCCAAAACTAACATTTTTCCCATCGTTCAGCCATTGCGCATTGAAAACGCTTTTAACGATTTTTTCGCCGAAGAGAAACTCGACATTTATGACCGTGTCAGAGAGCACTTCTATGGAAATTGGTAGGTAATCTCGCACTATCCAAAACTCCTTACTTTGAAACGCCTAGTTTCTAAAAATAAAATTCTCGTTCCAAAGATCAAGAAAATTTTCTCGACTCATAAGATATTTCGTCTTATCTCCTGGATCTCGAATCATAACCTTACCACAAGAGTCGACACCATCTACAATAACAGCATGAGCATTATGCCTAAACACTTTGAATTCAGCAATCCATAGATTATTCGATTTCATTGCTAATTCAAATTTCTCTTCACGGGAAGCCGAACGTCCTAATTTGTTCAACCAGGGATCGCCTAACTCTTCACGAAGCCAAACAAGATCACCTAATGGTTCATACTCTCCAGTTGGCGTCTTACATTTTTCGAGTAGTTGAGGATCCAAGTCTCGACAATATTTCTTCAGTAAAGAAGTCTGGTCTAACAATCCCGCAGAGGCCATTTCTCCGCATGCAAATACACAAGCATTAGGATTATCTTGCTTAACCACGTCAGGAGCATTTTTTTCGACTTGCTCGCAATAAGGTTCCAGCCAACTATATCTTTCGTCCCGCTTGCTAGCCACTGATTCCGTCCGCTTATTTCTTTCTGTTGACCTTTCTTTCTTCCCGCCCATCATGTTAATCAGCTCGTCGAATTTCTCGCGCCATCCCTTCGGCGCCTCCTGTCCTGTTCGCACCATATCCGATGCAAGCTCTTCGCCGGCGTGCGCATACGCAGGTCGCAGACCGCCAGCGCCTGGAGGAAACTTAGTGATATCATCAAGCGCAATGACTATATGACTGGCAGCTTTGCCAGAAACATTCTTGATTAACGCTCCAGCTGCCTTTGCTTCCATAGCAATTGCATCTAGAATCTGGGTCATTTTGGGAAGTTGAGCAATAGTCTGCGCACCACGCGCGGTGATGACACCATCTGCAAGTAAATTAGTAATTAGCTGCGCTTTAATGCGTTCTTGCTCACGTGGCGGAAGAGATTTCCATTTACTATCAATAGCATTGGCTACGGACACAACATCTCGAAACGGCTTGTAATAGTCGCCTTCAAAACCTATGTTGTAGCAATAGTCATAAGCGAGATTAAAGAGAGCAACGCCACCAACATAGGTATTCGCAAGCGCCTCGCCAAATTTGGCACCACGTTCTTGCAGTCTGCCTTCGCGTCGAAAAATTATGTCATTTGCAAAATCAGATATGGTGGCATAAAACTGCAATGCGTCTCCGACGCCCTGAACGGTGCCAATTATTTGTCCCAGAGTGCGCTCACGCTCTTCATATGAATACTGCTTGAATCCGTCGGACAAAGCGGTACCTACAACCTCGAATTGTTTCTGGACAGGTAGCTCACTAATTTGATGAATCGCCTCAATCCAATTTTGAGGAGAAGAATTTTCTTTCGAAATTCCAATATCAAGAAGAATCGAGCCATCTGCGCGGTCATATCTAGTGGCAAATTCAGGAGACAAAGCCGCTGCTTGGCTCCTGGAAAGATCCGTCAAACGCAGTTTATCAGGATGCCCCTCTGGCAAAGAATCTGCATACTGGCGCAACAATGCTACAGGCATGACTGCAGGGTCTGACTCCGCTGTGATTGCCATCAGAGTGGCGGAATCAAGGTCCTCGGCCGCCTCGTATTTTGTATCAACAATTTCGAATCGATTGTTTTGAATTTGTGCGCGCTCAGCTCCCGAAAGGCCTGGACACTTGAGGCTCAAATCTGAAGGACTATCTTGATTTGCAAGCAATTTCATACGCTGAACGTGCTGAAGGGTGCCTGGCTCGGCTTGAGAATCCAGCTTAGAAGATTCCAGCGTCGTATCTCGCCCGCCCTCAGTAATGGCAGACTTCTCGGGTACTTTGGATTCATCGTTCTCAGTCATTGGTCGGTCTTAGCAGGTAGAATTAACATACCCAGTAAAGAGAAAAATGGTTCTAAATAGGTTCGAATAGTAGTTTGATATCCTCTTCATCGAATTTGATTGAATTCGATTTGTCAGGATCAAATATTGCTGAGGCGAGCGCCCGCTTGCGTTCTTGCAATTCGAGCATCCGCACCTCAATAGTGCCTTCGGCAATGAGTTTATACACAAACACTTTCTTCGTTTGACCTATTCTATGAGCCCGGTCAGTTGCCTGGTTTTCTACTGCGGGATTCCACCAAGGATCGTAATGTATAACGGTATCAGCTGCGGTAAGGTTCAGACCAAAACCGCCAGCTTTGAGACTGATTAAAAACAATGGGACTTCTCCAGCCTGAAACTTTTCGACCGGAGTGATTCTGTCTTTGGTGCTACCGCACAGTTCCACAAATTTGATATCACGAGATTCGAGTTCGGGCTTGATTAAATCAAGCATGCTTGTAAACTGAGAGAACAAAAGAATTTGACGCCCTTCCTCAATTAGATTCTCCAATTTTTCAACCAGATAATTCAATTTCGTGCTCGAAGTGACCTTTTTCGCCGTTTCTAATTTGAGAAGTTTTGGATGACAACAAACTTGTCTTAATTTTAAAAGCGCGTCCAATATAATAATTTGACTCTTCATTATGCCTTTGGAAGCTATTTCTTGCTTCACTCGCTCATACATAGAAACTCGAACAGCTTCGTACAAATCGCGCTGAGGTCCGTCAATAACAATCGGATCGATGATTATTTCTTTTTCGGGCAGTTCGCTTAAAACTTCTTCTTTTGTTCGACGAAGCATGAAAGGACGAAGTCTGGCAGCCAACACTCTACGGACAGACTCATCGCCTAATTTTTCAATAGGCGTCCTGAATACCTCTTTGAAATATCTTGGATCACCTAGCAGTCCAGGTAATAAGAAAGAAAACTGTGACCAGGCCTCACCAAGATGATTTTCCACAGGTGTGCCAGTGAGACAAATTTTGTGGTTGGCTTTCAATTTACAAACGGCCTCAGAAATTGCAGTCTGATGATTTTTGATAAACTGCGATTCGTCCAATACAACGCACCACCAATTTTGATCTCTCATCACCTCTATATCACGCGGCAATAGCGGATAAGTAGTTACAACAAGATCGTATTTCGACAATTCGGAAAAGTGATAGCGACGATCTGCGCCGCGCAACGCAAGAACACTCAAGTCGGGCGCTAGTTTTTGAACTTCCTTGATCCAGTTAGGCAAAACACTTGTCGGACAGACCACCAGAGAAGTTCGACCTTCTTTCTTTTGAATCAGCAAATGAGCAAGCGTCTGAACAGTTTTTCCAAGTCCCATGTCATCAGCAAGGATTCCACCCAGTTGATTTTGACTTAAATATTCCAGGAAACTCAATCCTTCAATTTGATAATTTCGAAGCTTCGCTTTGAGATTTTTGGGAGGTTCGACGAGCGGAATCGATCTCAATTTTTTTAGCATGTCCGCAACTCTTTCAAGCTTGCTCAGCCCGTCGCCAAACCATCGTAAATTTTTCGACTCCATCAAAGCAGCAAGAGCTGGAGCAGGCAATTCAATACCCTTTTTGGGATCAAATTTGCGCAGAGCAAAAAGTTCTACCAGAAGAGTAAGCATTGCCTTTACTCGCTCGAATGAAAGCTCGAGCAAATTCCCGTCTGGAAGAGGAAGCATGATATTTCCATCCACTGCAGATTTTTCTAGTTTCTCAATTGAAAATCTTCCAGGCGTGCTTTGCAAGATGGTCATTAAAACAGGTATCAACTTTATTATTTTGCCATCGACTTTGATACCAAGATCAAGAGAGAACCACCAGCTCTCATTCGCCTCGACACTAGCCTCCCATTCATCTTCTGCCTGGACAATCTGATACGGTAGAGATGGATCGATTTCAATTATCCAACCTTTATCAGCTAAGATTCTGGTGTAATACAAAAACTCTGGCCAATCTTCTTTATAGCGAAGAACAAAATTCTCGGTGTTAGGCTTTAGGTCAAAATTGTCTGCGAAAGACCTGTATAGCCCTTGCTTTGCCAATTCACGAACGAACGATTCTACATTTACAGGTTTTGGCTTTTCTATAGAAACGTTTTTCTTCTCTTCATCCAAATAGTTTCGCTTAGCTAACGGACGTCCTTGCGGGTCTAACTCTAGCCCCGGATAAACGAAACTGAGTTCTATCCGGTTGCTGTGATGATCATTGATTTTGGTTTTGCGCGTTACATCCGGGCGACTTGAAAATAGCCTCAGGCGAGGAATGGGATCTATAAATTTTTCTTCGATGATTGATTCGGCTTCGGGCAAAGGAATTAACACCTGTGCATTTCTCTTGAGCAAAAACTCGCGAGCGGCACTCGCTCTTCTTGCATCAAAAGGAGGCAGTTCACACAAGAGACCCAATACATCAGGTGTAAGTCCCGTTTTCACTAATCCGATTTCGTTCTTTTTCCTGTCCACATACATGGGAGCACAAGAAAGCAAAATGTCGTGATGCGAATCTGTTTCAAGAACTAGTCTCTGCAAGTCATCACTTGTCTTTTGCCAGACCAGTTTTCCTTCAATATCTGGACCCTGTTTGAGTGGAGCGTTGTATTTGCTCTGATAAACACACCGACCGGTAGCGAGTAATTTTCTGAGCAGCAACAAAATAAATTCAGGTTCGTCTGGAATATTGGTATCATTGACGGTGCGATCCGCAACTTTCTGCCAGAATCGACAAACCTGTTCATCTGCGGGTTGTATGTAGGAAATGAGATGAAAGCTCATATTCTTCAATGAAATAACAGCATGACTTCCATACACATTGTCTTTCTTGATAAAGACGCTCTGAATTTCAATTTTCAGCGCACCGGAAGGCGTTCTATCAATCACGTACAGAATTTCGCGCGTCGGTTTCTCTAGAGGTCTCTCCGCACGATTTCGATTCTTCTCGCCCAGTATTTGTCGCTCGTTTGATTTTTCGTCCTCCAAAAGCTGGATAATGGTTTTAAGCGTGGGATCGACCACTAACCCTTGTTCGATTTCTTGCTTCATAGAAGCTTGATGCTGAATCTGAAACTCAAGCAGCAAGGCGACTGCATGTTTACATGCAACCTGTACAGGGCATGAACAGAAAGTTTCGAAAATAATATTGTCTTCAACCGATAAATAAACTTCTGTTTGATAAGGAATTCTCAGACTACCTTTAACAACTCCCAATATCGTGTCGGTATCGGCCAGATCGCAAGAAAGAACGCGTTTTTCTTGCCAATAGCGCTGCCCGCGCGCCAAAGACTGCGGCGCGAAATACCTTTGCATATCGAGCAAGAGAGTCTCTTGATCGTACCCAGCACCTATTCCGGCAAGCATGGCAACCTTCTGAAAGCTCATCTGTTTCTGTGGTTTAGTTTAAACCCAAGAGGGCTGTTCGAGCAAATAAGGCCTTGACGTTGGAGCATTTCGTTGTAAACACGAGCCGTAGCAGACACCCTTGACAGCGACAAAATAAACCGTAAAATATTACAAGTAAAGCCGCAATACCCAGATTAACATGTAAAATTATGCAGTTTAATTTATCGACCAGTCAGGAGATTGGTAGCATTTTTGGAGAGCGGCTTCGCGCTCACCGACTCGCGCAAAACCTTCAGCAAAATGAGCTTGCTGCCCGCGCTGGAATTTCAGAAAGATCTTTGAGCAATTTTGAGCGCTCCGGGCGAGGAACCTTTGACGTTTTTTTGCGAATTGTAATGGCATTAGGTCTAATTGACTCAATGGAAACACTGTTCGACCAGAGACCCAAATCCATAAAAGCAATGGAGAAAGCAAGCATTCAAAGAGTGAGAGCATCAAGGCGCAAAAGGAGCCGCGGTGAAAAAACTTAGTGTAATTTACCGGGGATGGGGCGAAAGATTCGTCCTTGGAATTCTTGCCGACGACGGTCGCGACCTACTTTTTGAATATACTCCAGAAGCAATAAAACGCGGACTGGAACTTTCTCCACACAAGTTACCGCTCGGTGATAAAACATACGCAGATTTCCCAGCTCATCAACACCGATTGCCAGGAATAATTAGTGATTGTCTTCCCGATGGGTGGGGAATGCTCTTAATGGATCGATTATTCCGCAAGCAGGGTCGGCGATTAACCAGTATATCTCCACTCGATAAACTTGCTTTTATCGGCGACAAATCAATGGGAGCTCTTACTTTTGAGCCACCAGACCAAAATGAATTGGCAAATGAAGATGTAGAACTGCTCGAAATCGCGCGCGAAACACGTTTGATCTTAGAGGCGGATAGCGAAGAGCTGCTTTGCAAGCTGGCTTTGATGGGAGGCTCTCCGCATGGTGCCCGCCCGAAAGTGCTGGTCAATTTTGACCGCGAAAATAATCGAATGTACAACCACGATGGTGCAAAGGGAACACCGTTTTTGGTTAAATTCCCAGCTTTGCATGAGCACAAAGAAGTCTGCGCAATAGAACTTATGTACAATCGAATTGCCCATGCCTGCGGAATTGATGTTCCGCACTCAGAATACTTTGATTTGAATAAAAGCATGTCCGCCTTTGGAATACAACGCTTTGATCGCAGCGACGGATTTAGAATTCCAATACACACCGCCTCTGGTGCAGCACATGCTGATTTTAGAATTCCAGAATTGGATTACACAAATCTTTTGCGCTTGACTCGACGAATGACTGGCGACGAGCGAGAAGTAGTGCGCGCCTATGAGCGATGCGTATTCAATGTCGTGTTCAACAACCGAGATGATCATTCAAAAAACTTTTCGTATTTAATGGGAAAAGAGGGGCGATGGCGTTTTTCACCTGCGTACGATTTGACATTTTCACAAGGGCCTGGAGGTGAGCACCAGATGGATATCTGCGGTGAAGCGCGAGAACCTGCTCGCAGCGACCTGCTCAAACTAGCTAAAAATGCTGGCGTTTCAGAAAAAATTGCTGCTCAAACAATTGATCGCGTTACTGAAATTGCAGGTAACTTTAAATCATTTGCAGAAGATTTGCCGATTCGAAAGGCAACACTGAAACAGATTGAATTGGCTATTGAAATGAATCGGAATCGGCTTTAAGTGTCGGATCAGCAACATTTTTACTGCAGTTTTAGTGACTGCTGCGCTTCAGTTTTCTTGTCTTTGCGGTCGGTTTATTCCACTACAATTTTTACTTTCTTATCTAAACGCGAGAGAAAATTCACCAGCGCATCGCCATCTGAGGCGCTATGACTTCTTCTCAATTTTCTTTATCAGCTTTTCCGCTTCCTCGGCATCTTTTGTTCCTGACTGCTTCAAAAATAATTCTCTGGCTTTAGACAGACTCTCTTTCGCTTCAGAATATCTTTTTTGTTTGAGCTGCAACCTACCTAGCTCCAAATAAGAAATAGAATTGCCAGGATAAATTGTCACCGCTCTCTTGTAGTCGCTCTCAGCATCTGGATATTTTTTCATTCGCGCGTATATCCCAGCCCTGTTGTGGAGTGCATTTGCTTTTACCATTTCGCTGTCTTTAGAGGGTGACTCTTCTAAGAGTTCCAAGGCTTTATTTTGATCTTTTATCGAAAGCGAATCCTTTTTGATGCGCGCATAAATAGCTCCTCTAGCAACATATAATTCGGCCGAGTCAGGATTATTCTTAATTTTCGCGTTTATAAAATCCAGTGCACGACCGTACATACCCCAGGCCATTAATTCAGAAACTTGTTGAGTCGCAGACGATTCTTCAGCGGAAAATTTAGAGAGACTCGCACAGTTGATAAAGACCACTAGAACCAAGCTAGTTAGGAATGTTTTTGATTTTCTATGGTTCAAATTCCTTCTCCACATACCTCAAAGTTTCGGGAAAATATTCTTTCAATGATTCAACTCTAGCCGATAGTCTTCCTCTGATTCTGGCATAGCACTCAGCAAAAACATGTGAAGGATTATCTATCTGTGAATCTCCATGATAATTTTTTGGGATACTGGATAATTCCTGTTTGAAAATTTTGGAAAAATCAGCTCTGCTCGATATCTTGAGTATGTCATACAAGGCGTGACCAACTTCGTGCTTGAGACTGCCTGCCGCATCTTGGTTTGGGTACAAAAGTCCAGAGTGCTCAAACTTACCGATCGCTTTAGTTCCAATTTGAATTATTGGAGGACTGGAATCAGTGGCATGAAAGAATTGTGCTGGCGTCCCACTAGGACCTTCGACGGTGTCCTTGCAGATGACTATTACTCCAGCAGATTTAAGCAATTGCTGCTCTTTGGGAGGTAGTGAATTCCAGGCGTCAACAACCTTTTGATAGAAATCTGATGTTACGTCGTCTTCTTTTCTTATTGTAGGCAGTGAAAAATCGTATTTTGGTCTGAGCTCTCCAGGAGCCAGTGGCTTGAGGCTAGCTCCATCATCTACAATTTCAAAACGATTCGAAATTATGGTCGAATATTGAGGATCGTCTGGATTCAATGCTTTTAGGCTCAAGTCTGAAGGGCTGTCCTGATTGCCTTCGGCTCGAGAGTCCAAATACATAATTTGATTCTGTATTTTATTAACACCAGCAATAACAGCGTCCTTGGCTAACTCCGTCTTTTCAGGAGTCTCAGTTGGCTGTATATTTTCTATTTCAGTCCTATTCTCTTCTGGCATAAAGATTATGTTAGCGTATCGAAATACCTGTCAATCCAAATTCAATTTTGGGCTCATCGAGATGATTGCGAATCGCCAAGAAAATTGCGAATCTTCCTCAGTTCTTTTCTGATCTCGATTTGCCCGGTTCTAAGTTCATCTGCAATCGAGCGAATAGACTCCTCATCGGCAGCAGGAGTGGTTTTTAGAGAATTCAATTGTTCCCAGACAAGACGGCGACAAAGAGTTCCTGGAGCGACCTTTAACTGGTCGGCTACATCAAGCAACGCGGTCATGAATTCTTCGTCTGCTCGAAAATGAACAATGCCTCTTTCTATAATTCGTTTACGCGTGGCTCTCTTCTCTTTAGAAAGAAGCGCCTCCATTTTTGTGAATACTTTCTCATTTTGTCGGATATCATCAGTGATATCTTCGATATCGCGTTTGTTCCTCATAGGCTTTGATACTCTTTTGCGTGGCTTCTCGGGCATGAAAAATCACCAGTTCGTCGTTGCGGTCTTCAATCCCAATTTCTATAAGTGGCACTCTTTTGGATGATACACCAACAATGAGCACGCGATCCCCGTAATTTCTTGAAACTAATGGAATTAAAACATTGGGCTGAATGGTTCCATAAAAAATCTCATCGATTTCTTGGTCTGAAATGTTGTGGTCATTAAGCGAGGAAGGCAAACGACGCATCGACTACCTTCTTTTCATTATGTAGCACATTGTATTACACCTGTCACGAATTGTCAAACCCAGTCTCTAGGTCATACTAGCTCAATTCAACGGCAAAAAAACATTACCGCGCCACAAACAGACAAGGTCTTGCCAAACTCAAAGCTCAAAATTCGACAAAAGAAAATGCACTAAAGCCATCAAGCTTTCTCCAGACTCTTGCGACGATTACCAAACTTTTAGCGGATACTACATGGCAAAAAGTGAGTGGGTCTTAGCAGGCAAGATGTACCAGAAAGCGCTTGAACACGGGGAAGAAGTCCATCCCGAGCTGATACGCGAACTGAAAAAACATAAAGTGTCGATTGATGTGGGCAAGGCGAAAAAGCGATTGAGAAAGAATGACTAAAAAATCATCCTTGTAAAAGCGACCAAACACTTAATCAACTGTTTGCTCTATTCTAAACCAACCCAGTTCAGGCGCTATTCTGTCTTTAAGCCATGGAAGACAAAAAAAATCTCTTCGAACATGTAAAAGTCCTCGCGACAACCGATGGAAGAGCTATCGGAACGCCTGGACACGACCGCGCCAGAAAATATCTTTGTGCCAACCTGAAACATCTTGGTCTTTCTACATATGGCGAATCATATGAAATTGAAGATCAAACGAACGACCTAAAGCTATTCAATATAATTGCCACTGTCCCCGGTATCGATAATCATGCGCCCCCGCTCTTGCTTGGCGCACATTACGATACCTTCGAAAAATACCCCGGTGCCGATGACAATGCAGCTGGTGTAGCGATCTTACTCGAGATCGCTAAAGAGTTAGTGCAATTACCCGCAGCTTGCGACGTCATATTTGCTTTCTTCGATGGCGAAGAATTAGGTGGCATCCACAAAGATATGATGGGCTCGACCAAGTTTTTTCTAAAGCACAGCAATCGACCGATACGATGCGGATTCATTTTAGATCTGGTTGGACACGATGTTCCAATAACAAACCTCGAAAATATTATGTTCGTGACTGGCATGGAAAGCAGTCCTTCCTGGTTCAAGCAACTGCAAAGTGCGCAAGACGAAAGTGGTATCAGATGGGCTACCGTGCTTGATTCGTATATCAATAGTCCCAGCGATCACTATGTGTATGTGCAAACCCAATTGCCGTATCTCTTCTTTTCATGCGGAAGATGGGCGCACTATCACTCGCCGTCTGATACTCACGAGAAATTGAATTACATCAAGATGGCTCATTTCAAAAAGGCGCTTACTCGTTTAGTTTATCAATGCGCGAAAGAGGCTCCGGTCAACATCGGCTACGACAGCACGAATGACGAACTGAAATTTCTAAAGGAGAATTTGTTGCCCGGGATTGGGATGCCCGAAAAGGCGCTTGAAACGAGGACGGATATCGATAAACTAGCGCAATATTTGTTGGGGAATTTTGAGGTGTGACTTAAAGTATTCAAGCTCGCTTATAATAACCACATGAAGAATCTACTTGTCGCGTTATTTTCAACCGCTATTATGGTCGCAGCCGCTCCATGCTCTGCACAGTCCACATCAACCGACTACTTGCAAAAACTCTCCACAAAAATCAAAAAGCATTACTTTCCCCATCAGCACCTGAAGCGTGCAAAAGACAAAATTCAATTTAGTCTCGGCTCAGATGGCAAAGCATCAAACGTAAAAGTGCTAGAGTCAAATCAAAAACCTAAAATCACTAAAAATGAAAAAGCTGTACTCGAGTACGCAATCTCCAGCTCAAGCCCGTTTGAAAAGCCGCCAGCTGAAATCAATTGTCCCGCGATGATAGAAGTGACATTTGAAAATCGCAATACAAAAGTTGAGGCGACAGTTGTGAACGATCCTGCAAAGCCTTGGCGATGATCAAAAAGCCGCTGAGAGCGTCAAAAAGAAATTCTTCGATCAACTACGTGGTGATTCGCGATACACACATTTTTTCATGGGCGCGTTGTGCGGCTTTTCGCTATCCTCGCATTCAAAGACATAGCTGAATTTGAAGGGCAGTTTTGCAGTGCAAACAAGCGGCTCGATGAGCCTCCCGAGTCAGCTAATATTTTCAACAATACTTTCTGCCTGACTAACATCTCGCCTCTGATTCTAGCCTGGACAATATTTTTTTTGATAATAGTGTAATTTCAGCGTCATCTCAATGATTAAACGGTACAAAGTGGCAAGTTAGCGTTGAAAATCAAAATCATTGTCGCGCAGGTCTCTCGACAGGTACACTCTTTTTCGAAACCGGTGCGGCTTGAACCGAACTATCCGGTTGCAAAATACTCTTCACTGATTCAGGCAAGGCTTGAGGAGAACTCGGCGGCACAGCAATCATCAAGTCTGTTCCATCCCACTTGCTTCTAAGAACAGGCTCCTGCTTAATTGCGTGATCTTCTTGCACTTCATATTTAACAGCACTTTCAACAAAAGTAAATGCCTCGCCAAGCTTGGTCTTCTGCCCCTTGATTCGCAAGCCTTCAATCAGTTTTCTTGTGAAGACTCCATTCTGATATCGCGTAGATTCAAATGATTGTTGCTCAGGTTTGCTCGAGCACATTACAAGCTTGCCAGAGCCCTGAGCGAGTTCTTCAGCATCAAAATTGCTTGGATTACTCATGGCTTTAGCTGCACCATCTGTAGCGCCACTATGGCAAGCATCAAGGACAAGAAGAACCCTTCCGCTATCTACGCGCTCACTTATAGCATCAGTAATTTTCTGCATTTCAATTCCGGTTGCATACAAATCATCACGGTCAGTGTCATAAGCAACCAAATAATTTTTCCCTTTGATATCAGATTTGGAAGAACTTCCATGAGTAGAGAAATAGAGAACAGTCAAATCACTTGGTTTGGCAACTCTAGCAAGAAATCTATTTCCAAGCTCAGAGGATACCCTGCGCTCTGTTGCTTTTTCATTCAACAAAAGACGTACATGATCGGGAGCAAAATTGCATTCTTTCACAAGAAAATCTCGAAAGTCTCGCGCATCCTTGGCAGAATATTTCAATCGCGGAATGCGCTTATCTTCAAATTCGCTGATACCAACAATGAGTGCCCATTTATCGCGAATCCTCTCTGTCTCAACAGAACCGGTTTTCACAGTCTCCTTATCTGGATTGCTCTTCGGCTTTGATTCTTTTACACTTGCTATCGTTGCAGCAGGAACAACTGCAGGCCTTTTCTGGTTCGGATTTCGCTCGCTATAAAGCTCATTTATATTAGTGACAATATTTTTGCAGGAACTCCTTAGCAAATCATCGACTAGATAATCCATTTCTTGCTTAATTGCTTTATGAGCCTGATTTTCATCTCCAAAAGAAACTTGCTGGCGTGTATAAGCCATTGCAGTGAAAGCCTTCTTAACGGTTCCACCTTCTAGCTCGAGATCGAAATCTATCAGAACGATTGGTTGGGTATCGTTGAATGACGTTCCCATAGAGGAGTATGCTCGATGCAATTTCACCACAGCATATTTTCTGCGTTTTTCAAGATCTGCTTTTATTGGAGGTGGAAGAGCTTCTCCTGATATCGGTTCTATTTCATAGCCAGAAGCTAGACTCTCCAAGATTCTTGGCAAAAGGCTCTTGTTTACAATGTTACCAAGCCAGACGTCGTCTCCGCTTTGATTTGATGTTTCGATTGGATAAATGACACATTTCAGTTTCTCCTGGCATTGAACAGCAAGAGAATATTGCAGAAATATGACTGCCAGAAGAGCCGATCTTATGAAAATGCTCAAAATTGTCTCTCCAGTCGATCCAATTCCTCGATTATACCCTCAATGCCTACGATTCAAATGTAACCAAACGCATGAGTAGCAACATATCGTGCTCCATGATAACGATGCAGGGATAAAGCTCGCCCCATGAAGTTCGCATATCATCGTCATTTTTCAAGCGTTTCGAAGAGAGCCCACTTAGAATTTGCGCGGCTTTCAATTTAAATCCTTGCTTCAATTCCAGGCGTGCAGATTCGATATCCGCATCTTCGGTAAATAGAGCGCGATCTTGACGTGCAACCAAAATCCTGATCCCAGCCAAGTGGACGATTGACCAAAAATCAGTCATAGTTAGTCCAGAAAGGAAGGTTGCAATGAAAAAGAGCCGATACACAGAAGAACAGATAGTTGCCATTCTCAGAGAGGCTGAGGCGGGCATGACGCAAAAGGAAATCTGTCGAAAGTACGGAATAGCAAATCAAACGTTCTACCACTGGCGCTCTAAATACGGTGGCATGAGCGTCAGCGACGTGAAGCGCCTTAAATCTCTTGAAGAAGAAAACGCCCAACTGAAAAAGATTTTGGGTGACAAAGAACTGCTGATAGACGGCTACAAGAACGCTCTTTCAAAAAAGTATTAACGACCTCGCAGCGTCGTGAAGCAGTAAATGCTTTTCGTGAGGTCGGCGTTAGTGAACGACAGGCGACAAAAGAACTTGGCTTGCCCAAGTCAACGTGTCGACATAAGAGCACAAGAAAGGATGATTCAGAGTTGCGCTCAAAAGTAGTTGAGCTGGCTTCTGTGCGCCGGAGGTTTGATTACCGACGAATCACCTGGCTGCTTCAGCGCGAAGGGCTCAGAATCAATCCTAAACGTGTCTATCGAATCTATTGCGAGGAGAATCTACAAGTTCGCAAACGCAAGCGCAAGAAATTGCGAGTATTCAGGAAGCCTTTAATTCCTGTAGAACGACCGAATCAGAGATGGTCAATGGACTTTGTGTCCGACACAATCGCTATTGGAAGACGTTTTCGCACGTTGAATGTCGTCGATGATTACACGCGAGAATGCCTTGCAATAGAGGTTGCCTTTAGCTTGCCTGGTGAGCGAGTGACGAGGGTTTTAAACCGATTGATTTTCATGCACGGCAAACCAGAAAAAATAGTTCTCGATAGCGGACCGGAATTTACCGGTAGTGCAATGTTGAAATGGTCGGCAGAACATAATATCGAGTTGGATTTCATTCGTCCAGGAAAGCCGATGGAGAATGCGATTTGCGAATCATTCAACGGACGATTTCGAGATGAGTGTTTAAATGAAACTTGGTTTTTAGATCTTGATCATGCAAAAGGCACCATCGAAGATTGGCGTATAGATTACAACGACGAAAGACCGCACGGGTCTTTAAATCAGCTTACACCAACAGAATTTGCGAATAAGGTAAAAGTGGAGGAATTGTCTGCTTGACGTGGAACAACAAAATGGGGCACGTCACTATCAAGAATTGAATTCTTTGCTATTTTGCGATTCGAATTATTGTTTGCAGTTATCACCAACGCATAGATCGCAAAGCTTGTGAGCGCAGCGAATCCAGCGATTATGGCAGCATCAATCAACGCGTTTTTGACTTTCTGCTTGTCGATAACAATCGGAGGCGGCTTGCTGCGAAAAGTGCCTTTAATTTGCAATGCATTAACGTGGTCGGGAATTACACCAAAAGGTGCCGCGTTCACTATTGCGTATGCGGCGAGTCCCTGCAATTGAGGCTCGTCGTTATTGATGTTCTAAATGGCGGTCACTTCACCAGTCCGCGCCACCAAGAAAAAGATTTTCACCGTCTTGCCTATGCGCGGATCATACGAGTTCCATTGAGCCTCGATTTTCTTTCGAAGCTTGACCACATACGGTTTGATGAATTCTTTGTGCTGAAACTGCAGATTTGTTATGTCGAGATCAATGTCTTTGCTGTCGAGTGCGTTCGATGGCAGACAACCAAAAGGTTGAAAGATAAGTAGGCAAGCGAATAGGAAGGCAAAAATTGTCTTCACAAGGCGGCTAGTTTTTTCCAGGAGTTATGGATTTAAACTATCAGGTTTGTGGTCGATTGTCGGTTAGTTAGGCAACGTTTTTTCTGCAGATTGGCACATTTGGTTGTCCACCTTACCGACATGGTGTGGCTTATCTGTCATAGTCAAGAATATTGCCATCTGAAGTTTCCAAAGGAATTTTGAAACTTTACTGATGTAATCTAGTTGTCAGTTCCACATGCAATTAGCTTCCGGCGCAGACAGCTAGTTGATCTATCCCAGGATTAATCTAGTAATGGACAACGATAAAACCCGCATAAACAAAGGTCTTGCCGACAGGATGAAATCTTTTGCCCGAATATTTCCAGATGGCAAAAGAACAAATTTTAATAGCATGTTTGAGAGAGAACTTTCCTCTCTAAAGAGAGAAGTAACAGCCTATAATCCCGCATCATTGATTTCTCTATGCTCTTCGAAAAATTTGGTTGCTACTAACTTTCAGATGCTTTCTCCGGAAATAACTAGAACTCCCACCTTGGAACAGCATCTCGTGGAATTTTTGCAATCAATTTTGTTAATCAACAACAAAAGCGATTATAAAAATAAAGTACCTTCCGATGACGAATTGACGAGAGTCGAACAACGCCTTTTCAAAATTGGTGCTTCTACGGTTATGCAATTTATGTCAGCTGGAGAAGATAAACATGGTAGATTGGGAAACTTAATATCGAGTAATCAGGGTCACACAATGGCGGTAAGAAACTTTTCTTATCCTCAACATCTCGCTCGTTTTATAGAGGAACTCTATGAACCCTTAAACTCAGAAATTAAAGCCATCCTTGGCTTTGAGCCAAAAAAACTTAACTTCATGTTCAACAGCATAGTCAAGAAAGTTGAAAGAAGATTTACGGACGAATACCACTTCCTTGCGCGCTTGAAAGAACAAGGCTCTATTTTCAAACTAGCAGAGTTTATTAAAGCTAACCCGGAGTACTGGCATTTGACTTCTACCTTAACGGATTCAAGAAATAGTAAAAATCCTATGAGGGATTTTTTCGAAGGAATCGATATCCTAACTCGCTCAAATCTCGTTCAGTTTTTTACGTTTTCCCCGGATGAAATCAATGACTTATATCCGGATAACATTGAAATCGATTTATTGAAGAGCCTGTTAGATGAATGCAGTCTTCAGTTTGGCGAGTATGATCAAGATCCTAATCATATTTTTCTCAACAACCTAATTTGGAATAAGCCATTTATAAAAGTGGGAGAAGAGCATTTTTTTCTGCCAATTCCAGCATTACTCTATAGTTTTGGATCTAGAATAATTTGGAATTTGACAGTTCGAGACCCCAATTTAAGAAAGAAGCTTTTAAAGCGCAAAGGAACATATTTAGAAAATTCGCTTGAAACACAAATGAGAAAGCGTTTTAAAGACAGTGAAGTTTTAGCCAAGGTTGAGTGGAAAGACAATGAAGACAATGGTGAAAATGATGTAGTAATTGCTTCTGCCCCATATCTAATTCTCTTAGAGGCCAAAGCCGGTGATTTTGATCCAAAAGGTAAGCGCGGCGCGGCCGAAAGCCTGAAAGAATCAATCGAAAAGCTTATTTTAGAACCTGCTGACCAATCAAGTGCTTTTATTGCCTGGCTAAAAAGAAACCCCGGCGTCAACATAGTAAAAACCAAGCATGGTAGCAAATCTATCGACACATCTAAATATTCTCAGTTCATTCGTCTAAGTGTGACGCTCGAGCATCTGTGTCCATTTACGTCAAACTGGCAAAGTTTAACATCTGCAGGAATTGCTTCCGAGACACTTGAACCAGTTCCAACATTTAGGTTAACCGACTTATGGTGCGTACTTGAAGTATTAGAAACTCAAACAGAGTTGGTTCATTATTGGAAGCATAGACAACTAATTGAAAAAGTTATTTCGGCTTCAGATGAACTTGGATGCCTAAATACTTACTTACATAATCAACTTCAGAATGAGCAGACATCTGAAATCGGAGTTCTATTACCCTTGTACGCACAACTGCTGGATCCGTACTTTTTGCAAAGCGATAATAAAATTCCAGTTTCAAAACCAGAATCAACAGTCCCCACAAAAATAAAAACATTGATCAGGCGACTAGAAAAAAGTTGTAGTGATGATTGGTTGCCTGTCACCGTTTCCATACTAGATCTCTCAAAGATCGAACAAAAAAAAGTTTCTGATTCTCTCGATAGAGTTCAAAATGGGAAAGGTAAAAATCGTTTCGAATCGACGAAGTATGAAGTGCTGCAAGCACCAGAAATATGTATTTGCTTTTATGATGAGGCATCTAAAGAGCAAACATTGCTTCTTGCAGAAAAGATTGCAGTTGACAATGGTGGGCTGGATGTAGCATTGATAAAATTAGGCTCAAGAGAAGAAGATGAGTGCAAATTACTAAAGGTAAGTGCATTACCTGCGTGACACGAGAAGACAATACGAGTCAGGTCAATTTACTTGCTATTCAAGCAACTTTAAAGATCCATACTCGCTCCCCGCACGCGAAGCCAGTCTTTACGCTTCCGGTAGTCGGGCAGTATTTTATCGACTTCATTCCAAAAAGCATCTGTGTGATCGCGATGATGAATGTGACACAATTCGTGAACAACAATATAGTCGATTATTGTTGCGGGAGCCATCATACACTTCCAGTGAAAATTTAGATTGTTTTTTCTAGATATTGATGCCCAGCGGAATCCAAGCTCTTTAATTTGAACGCTGCCGGCAGCCACTCCGATTCTAGGAGCGAAGAAATCAACCCGTTTCCTAATACGACAGTTTCCTTTTCTTTTATAAAACTCTTCGAAGGCTTGCTGAGCCACCCTTTTGCCGCCCTTTTCTACAAATGGTCGCGATAGACAAAAAATACCGTTAATAAATTCGAGCGGCTCCCTCTGTTTCTGCACCAATTTCAATCGATAATTTCTACCTAGATACAGAAAAGACTCGCCGCTGACAAATTCTCTAACAACACGAGTTGCATTCATATCTCGCCATTCAGCAAGATTACGATAAATCCACATCCGTTTGCTCAAAACGGTTTCATCAACTTGCTCAGGCGTCATCCATGTTGGAGGATGCACAGTGATCTCACCGGTACGTTCCAAAACAATGTCTGTGGTTTGACGTTCCGCACCAGGCAGAAGGAAGTATTGAATGTCTCTGACCTGGCGAACTTGCACTAGACATCTCCTTTGGCAGATTTAACAAGTCCATGATAACGATTCTTCGCCAACTTCATGACTTCGACCGCTATTCTTTCTCGAATTTCTTTCAGCTCTTCTATTCCTGATTTAGCAATTTCAGATTTAATCAGTCCTCGAACATGCCTCTGTTTATCGGGGTTTTGCCAGAAGTCTATGCTTGCAGATTTTTCTTGAAGTATTTTTACTATCTCTTCTACAACCGCTTTTAATTTTACTTGATTGTCTTGCTTCACGCCAATTTCATTGTCTGTTATCTGAACAATGTACTCATAGAAAACAGTTGCTTCCCTGCTCATGCCACCATGGCCACTATCCCGACCGGCCAAAGTCTCAGTTCTTAACTCAGAAAGTTTTTCAACTAGAACATTCCATTCATCATGATGTTTTTCGATTAAAGCATCAACCTTTTCAGACAGTCTTGAATAAAAAGCCGGATCTTCGTCATGATGAACAGTGCAATGCTTTCGAATGGCATGTTCCATTTCGCTGGCTTTGGCTTCGTCGTTACCAGAGGCATGGGCGGCAAGTTTTTCCAAAAAGTCGTCGGCAAAAAGCTCAACCGGTGCAATTTTCGGATTAACACCTAAACTAACAAGGTGCTCGTTTATTAAAGCCTTCACCTTTTCACCAGCATCACCAAAATCGATGCTTGTGTCTTTATAGCGTTCTTTGGCAACTTGCATAATGTAACCAAATCTTTTAGCCGGTACTCGGTAAGACTGAGCTGAGCTATGAGGCAAAATGATGTCCATACTCATCAGAAATTTTTTGAGAAATACTTCAAAGTCAGCTCTAAGCTTTTCGTCTTTCAAAACTCGAACCGCTCGGTGAACCACTTCCACATCGGCTTCCAAATCGGGTAACAGACCAGTAACAAATTCTTTTATATCGCTCACTCCAAGCGATGCGAATAGTTGCAATAAGCGCTGATACCTTTCTTCCAAAACTGGAAGCTCAGACAAAATATTTTGCAATCCATTGTGTAGTTCTTGAATTTCATCGCTGAATGCATAAAGAGTCAAAGCTTCAGTCAAATGATTGGCAAGACCGATATAATCTACAATATAGCCGCGCTGCTTGCCTTTCTTCACCCTGTTTGTACGTGCAATCGCCTGTAACAGAGTATGCTCTTTGATTTTTTTGTCGATATACATGACTTGCTCAATCGGTGCATCAAATCCGGTAATGAGCATGTCACATACAATTAAAAAACAAATTCCTGTATATTCTTTATCTGGATCATCCAAGTTAAACGGACGGCAGAAATTCTCTACAGCTTTCATTCTGGATGCTTCTTTTCGTGCTTGAGTTATAAAAGCAGCTTCGTTGGTTCCATCGGAAGAAATGACTACCGCGGTTTTGAGAAAGCGCAGTTTTTTTACCAACTCAGGATCTGCGTCTGTTTTAACTGACTCTTTCTCAATTCTTTGAGTTAGATACTTTTCTATGGATTTTTGGTAGCGAATGCAAGCTAATTTTGAGTGGCACACAACCTGCGCTTTAAAGCCGTTCGGCAAAATGTTATTAACGTAGTGCTCCACTAAGTCTTCAGCAATATCGTCGATACGTTTTTCTGCTTCAAAAATATCGCCAGTTGCTCCATATTTTTTCTTGATCGCAAGCAAGTCTTCCTGACTGCGCTCGCGGAACAAATCTTCAAAAGTTTTATCAAAAGCATATTTCTGACTAAGGGCAGTATCCGCTGTTTTTCCTTCGTAAAGTATTTGCAGCGTTGCCCCGTCATTAATAGAGTCTTTTATTCGATAAGTATCAATATAGTCACCGAAGCGCTTATGTGTTTTCTTTTCACCATGCCTCTCGGTTATTAGCGGTGTTCCTGTAAAAGCTATACGAGTAGCATTGGGAAAAGCTTCAAGAAGATTTTCTCCCAAGTCCGAGCTTTGAGTTCGATGAGCCTCGTCTATCATAAGAACAATTCTGTCGGAAGTATTAACAACGCCAAATGTTTTTGCGGATGGAATGGCTTGATAAGTCCCCAGCGCTTCGGCAACTGAATTACTCAACGTCTGGTTGCGTTCCAGAAATTTGTGAACCATCACCATATTAATATCAGAGCTGTCGGTGGCAAGATGTTCTTTCAACTCTTTGGTTGAATCAATCACATTCACCCGTCCACCGATGAGAGTGGCTGTCTTGCTTAATTGATATTCCAAATCTTCCCGGTCATTCACAAGTATGATTTTAAAGTCATTCAAATCACGACTGGCCCGCATCATCCGTGCAAGAAAGATCATTGTGAGCGATTTGCCGGAACCTTGCGTATGCCATATTACTCCGCTACGCTCGAAGGCTGAATCCCTCGCCCTGAGCCGAGCCGCTATTTTGTTTGCCGCCCTGAATTGCTGATATCGGCAGACGACCTTAATTCTGGAACCGCTCTCCATATCCATAAATACGGAACACGTACGCAAAATTTGAAGCAAGTTGGATTTATTCAACATCCCTGCGATCAATTGTTGTTGCTCATTCATTTCGGCGAGCGCGGTATCATCTGATGGATAAAGTGTTTTCCAAGTATAATAATGTTCGTCACCGGATGTGATACTACCAAAATCTGCTTCAGTACCACTTGTACGCACTACAATTAGGTTGGTATGAAAAAATCGAGGTTCTCCTTCTTTCAATCCAGCACGTTCGGTTTCAATTCTCTTACCCATGTATCGTTGCAGTTGCTCAAAGGCTTCTTGCATGGGATTGGCACAAGTTTCAGATCGCTTTTTGCACTCTATAACAACAATTGGAATTCCGTTCACAAAAAGAACAATGTCAGGCAATATGTATGATTTCACACATCCGGGCGTGTCGATGCGGAATTGATTTATGGCATGAAACTGATTTTTTTCCGGATTGTGGAAATCAATCAATTTTACGACCGGATCAGCTTCTCCTGTAATCTCGTTGACATCAACCTGAGCTTTGAAAAACAATGCTTGATTAGCTTCGTTGGCTTCAAGCATTGTTCGATTCGATTGCCGCAAAATCTGACTTTTTAAATCCTCAAGTTGACGTGTTGTCAGCCAACTCTCACCGTCCTCTGTTTGATTGAGTTTGCTTACTGCGCTGTCAAATACATCATTTAATATCCACTGGCGAAAACTGCTGCGCAAGCTGGGACCAGGCGATTGCGGTACGCCCACACCTTGATCGATTATCGTCCAGCCTAAAGTTTGAAGCTGTTGCAAGAATGGTTGCTCGACTTCAGTGTATTCGCTCACTTTCTCTTACCTTTGTGAGTGTTCAACCAGTCTTTGCCTTTCTTTGTCAGACGATAGCGCTGCCGGCTACTGTTTGGCTTATCCGGAATTGTCATTTCTATAGCATCCGCTTCAATGGCCGGTATTATGTATGCCTTCCTGAAATGATCAGCATTCTTAAGCCCCAACTGTTTTTGTAGTTCACTTCGGCTCATCTCGCCATCCATGCCTCTCAAGAGCGCTCCAACTTCCGTGGTGACTTCCATGGTGACTTCCATGGCGACTTCCGTGGTGACTTCCGCGGTTGCCTGCGGATGGCAGGGTAACCGGACCACAAAAGAGGTCCTGTCTTGGTCGGTTTCAAATGTAGGCAGCGCCGAACCATTTTCGGACATTACCCGGAGAACTTTCGGAATGCCAGTGGCTCGCCCTTCTGTTAAATCAAGCTCTTTTAGGAATTCACCAATACGTCTATTGCGGTAGCGTCTGCTTACTGCCCTCCCAGCTCGTAATTCTTCCAGATTGATGGAGCGATCCGGTCCTGGAAAACTCAACACAACCAATTCTGTGGGAGTTATGCGTACCTCAATAGGTTCGCGCTCTTCATACGAACGATGATAAACAGCATTTACCAGCACTTCTTCAACTGCCGCAAAAGGAAAATTCCAAACTCTTCTAGCTTCCGCTCTTTGTGATTGTTTAATCACAATCTCTTCAATGTAATTGCGCTTTATATAATCCAGCGCTTCACGCGTCATTCTAGACAAAGGTCCTTTGAATGTTTTTTCTACAAAGCGGTCTCCTCCAGGTCCATCAGGAAACCAAACAACGTCGATTTGTACACCGGGAAAAAAGCGCTCCGGCGTGTCATTGAAAAACAAAAGCCCTACATTTTTCGGAAGTGGAGATTCAGTAGCTCCTCCCACTATATTCATCTGGCGTCCCAGTAATTCAATAGATAATTCTGAAGATTCTTGAGCAAGTTCACTTTTGACTTCTTTTAAGAATTCCTGAATCAGTGAACGCGACAAATCAGTAACCGAGGCTGAATTTGCAAATCTATCATCAAAAGGAACATTGGCCGCAAGACTCAAAAGCTCAAGTTCGTCCCCTCCTCTTGCTTCTACCGTACTGCTGTAACGACGGATGTAGTAATGCCAAACTTTGGTACGGGCTGTCACATCCTTTGGTGCCTGATAAGGACGATTCTGTCCTCCGGGTGCCGACAGGATAACGACAGTTTTGCCTTCCACTTCGTGAATACTCAGTAACGGGAAGTATTGCGGCTTAATCAATAGGCAATATTGATAGAGTTCTCTTTGGATTTTGTCCAACTGGTTTGCAGCTATGCCTGCTGGAGGAAAAACAGGTTGACCATTTTCGTTGCAGTCTTGACCAATCACAATATAGCCACCACCAAGATTTGAAAAGTCATTTGCAAAGGCACAAATTGTTCGAATAATGGGTTCGGGATTCCAGCCTGCTTTATACTCAATGCGTTCGCCTTCGACCGTATTCTGCCTCAACAAATCCAATACGTTGATCGGCAGGCGGTCAGACATAGGCAGTCACCACAACGGGGTCATCGACTGATTCATCAGCTAGTACTTCCACTTTGCCGGTAAGCAGATCGTGCATGAGACCGAGTTTTTGGAGTTTAAGTTTCTCAAGCAAGGCTATTTGAGACTGAATTGTATTTTCAATTTTATGATAGAACTCCATTATGGAATTCTGCTCAGCCAAATCCGGTTTTGCTATCTTAATTGCTCTAAAATCAGCCAATGTAACCTTGGGACGCGTTACTCCTGCAGTTATTGATGCTACTTGTCGAATTGTAGTATCAGAATTAATGGCTAGAGAAAGCCATTTATTATTAACCAGATCACAGTCGGGTGATACTCTTATAACATCGGCAGTAATTATGCCATTTGGCATCCATTCGGGGTACCAACAACTTATGCAGGGAGGTAATCCCATTTTTGTTACTAGAATATCTCCGCTGCAAACGCTATGTGACTTTAATTGCTGGGCTTTCTTTGGTGAAACATAAACACTACTGTGCCAAACGAATCCGTCATTCTTTATGTCTCTAACAAATACAACTGGCACTCCTTCATCTTGATAGTCCGCTGCAATCAAATCACTCCCAAAGGGACCAATGGTTGTAGAGCCCTTCTTTTTCTCTGCCAAGTCTAGCAATTTACCAATAGTCCATTCCCTCGGAATCCACCCTAATTCACTCTCTTTGTATAACTCTGGAGCTTGCTCTCGCGGCGGACGAAGTTTTCCGTTTGGAAGAATTCCTCGCGTGAAAAGATCGTGCATCAAGCCTGATTTTACTAGCTGAT
Organism: uncultured Candidatus Obscuribacterales bacterium; assembly: GCA_964519785.1. Lineage (GTDB taxonomy): Bacteria > Cyanobacteriota > Vampirovibrionia > Obscuribacterales > Obscuribacteraceae > Aved-18. The sequence continues at coordinate 34,348 of CAZFKB010000004.1, forward strand.
ATTTATTCATTAAGGCTTCACTTGCTGCGATCACCTCATCAATATTGGAAAGAATAGACGCAATATTTTTTTGCTGAATAAAACTTGGAACTTCAACCATAAAGCTTATCAGCTCACCACGTTTGATGTGCTTCATAGTTGATCCATGGGAGCCATTACTCAGTCTTTCCATGTGAAAATCAAGAAGCTGATACAAAAACTGGAGATCGAAGCCAGGTTTAGGCACAACTTTGAAAAGGTGTTGATTTAAGATGGCATCTCCACCTTTCCAGATTACAACTTTGAGTGTAGCGCTCCAAGAGAAGATAAGATCACCCGATTTAATCCTATTTACTTCTGGCACGGAACCTTGAAAATAATCAACCTTGCTCAAAGGATTGGTAATCTGCTCAATACGAATAATCGGGGATCCGTCTTCTGACCAATCAGCAGGTTTAAATGCAAATCCATTATGGTAATTTGCAAGTTCAATCAAGCTGAACTGTTGCCATCCCGTCAATTTGTTATTATGTCGCATGATTGCTATGCTCGAGCGCTTCATTTACTTATAGCCCAGCTCCACCAAATATTTATTCAGCGACTTGATCGCCTCATCTCGCTCCTGCTCAATCTGCGTAGCCGTCACTGCATATTTATTCCACAAGTTTTCAATTGCAGCAAAACATGCACGCTGATCAGAGCGAAGATAATGCTGGTAGCTTTCGAAAAGCTTTCGTTTAAATCTTGCAGAAATAATTTGCTGGGATGCTCTATCGCTTATCTTTTCCCTTGCTTTTGCCACTAGTTCATCACGGTTTTGCTCGGTTGATTTTATTAAAGATCCAAGATTGCGTTTCTCGTCTTCCAGCGCTTTATGTCGGGCAAGTTCTGCTTCTATACGTTCTACTGTTTTCTGGTGCTTTTTCCAGTCACCAAAACCGGTATCGCGCTTAGATAATCTGACCTGGCTTTTCGCTTCCTTTAATTCCGCTTTCAAAGCTTTCACCTGTTCTGTAGGTAATACTCCTGTATCGTCTACATCCTCGAAATCTTCTTCGCTTGCGGCAGAAAAAAGAGCTTGTATTTCTGAGAGCCTATTCTTATGGTTTTCCAACTCAAGCAAAACTTCAGGGAATTGGCTCTGCAAAATTTCTTCGTCCGGAATCAGATCTGCACTCCAACCGCTAGCAGAAATCGATTTAAAGTCGGACATAAGTTGGTTGAAATAGTTAGCAAAAGCGCCTCGAATCTGATAGACATTCAAAAGATTCTGCTTTGCAAAAGTGTTTTGCAAGCTGTCTATTAGGTTTGCCCGGACGTCATAGACGCTTGATTGATTGTGTTTTCCACTTGCAACTAAAGATTCAATGTTGTGCAAGTTTTTCTGCCACCATTCCTCAAGTTCTTGCATAAACTTCTCTTGCCGTTCTATAACTCCGTCGTGCTTATTCACATGTTCTGAAATTGCACGCTTACTTTCAAGATTCGAGTTGAAGTCGGCATATTCATTTTCAAGCTTGGAGCCGGAATTCTTTCGTGTAACAAAACAACTTTCTCTCAATCCTTTGTAGTTTTGCCAGAAGTGTTCTAACGAGTCTATTTCAGAAACCGGTACACCACCATGAAGATGTGCGCGCACATCTTGCGGCTCGGGTGGTGGCGCGTTGTCCACGTACCGGCGAATATTGCAATTGTATTCTTCATCTTGGATTTCTTTTAGTGGAACTCGCCTTGCATAAGCGTGAATATCGCGTCCATCTCGATAGGCGTGAACAATTTTGTCTATGTCTTCGGGACGTAAGTGATTTTGTGCTTTTCCTTCTCGGTATTCTCGGTCTGCATTGATAAAAAGAACTGAGTCTCGCTTATCACTATTTGCTTTATTTAAAACAAGAAGGCAGGCTGGAATGCCTGTGCCGTAAAACAAATTGCTGGGCAAGCCAATAATTGCTTCCAGATATCCTTTATCTATAAAATACTTTCTTGCCTCACGCTCTTCACCGCCGCGGAATAAAACACCGTGCGGCATAACGGTTGCAAGCTTCCCATTTGGTTTGAGCACAGCAAGCATGTGTTGCACAAACATCAAGTCAGCTTTTTTCCCTTTTTCCGGCATCCATACTGGAAATCGTCCGGGAAACTTGATTTCCTTCTTTATGTAATTTTGACTAAAGGGTGGATTTGCAAGGACTCGATCAAAACGTTTGAGTTCTCCATTTTCTTCCAGATGTTGAGGATCTCGCAATGTATCCTCATTACCGATCATGGCATGCGATATTCCGTGCAACAACATATTCATCTTGCAGATAGACCAGGTGGTGCCCATCTTTTCTTGTCCATATAGAGCAATTTCAGAAGCGTCTCCTCCGCACTCGCGCAGATAATCGCGCGATTGAATGAGCATGCCACCAGAACCTACTGTAGGATCATAAATGCTCATATTTTCTCTGGGATCGCATATTTCCACGCAGACTCTAACCACTTCTGCCGGTGTATAAAATTCGCCGGCCTTTTTACCTGCAGAATCGGCAAAGTGTTTGATTAGCCATTCATAGGCTGCGCCCAGCAAATCCGGAAATTCAAAGTCATCATCATGCAATGGGATTTTTTCAAAGTTCTGGATGAAGTTGACCAGGGTGTCATCATCCAAAGAATTCTGCCCGATTTTTCTGTTGAAGTTTATGTGTTTGAGCACATCTTGCAGCGCTTCTGGGTTCTCTTCTTCTAATGCTTCAAGAGCTTTATTAAGCGTGGTGCCAACGTTTTCTTTTACGTGCTTAAGCGCAGGATGTTCTTTTCCTGCGCTATCAATCCATGATTCGTTCCAACGTGCTCGTGGTGGCACGAAAAAATATTTTCCTGAGTATTGGTCAGGATCTTCCAGCAGTAGCTTTATGTCTTTTGCACTCAGCTTATCCTTTTCTGCTTGACGGCGAATTTCTTGGCGCCTTTGATCAAATAGATCACTGGCACGTTTGAGGAACAGCATTCCGAATATATATTCTTTATATTCACTGGCGTCCATATTGCCGCGCAAATCGTCACATGCCGTCAGCAGTAAACTTTCGAGCCGCGCCAGGGTCAATTTGGTGGTTGCCATCTTCGATACCATCCTGCAAATTAACAAATTATATCAATTGGTTAGTGGTTCTAATTCGAACACAGAAAGGTTTTGGATGGCAGCACTCACCGTTTTCAAGTGTTGAAATGTCCGCGATTATGCTCTAGCATACGTATGAATGGTATCAAGATCTTCCTGGCAACAGGTGGTGGTTATGACTTCTTCAGTCGAGAAGCATTTAGAACTGATTCAAAACGTAATCGGCAGATTGTCGCAAAACTCCTTTTCTATAAGGGGCTGGACAATCACTGTCATCTCCGCGTTGCTGGCTTTGTCCACAAAGGTTGCAATTTGTCATGTTGCCTTTATCCCCGCATTTTTCTTTTGGGGATTGGATGCGTATTATCTTCGCCAGGAGAGACTCTTTAGAAAACTGTATCAGGCCGTTCTTGAGGAGAGGCTGGAAACAGACTTGAAGTTAATTCCGTTTTCAATGGATACAAGCTACTTTTCAAAACGAGTGGACAATTGGTTTAAAACCATGTTCGCGCCGGCACTTTTATTAATTTACTTACCAATATTTTTAGTGATTGCGGCAATCGAATTTTTCAATGCGAGGTAAAGATGGCAAGGCGTGTATTTTTCAGTTTTCACTATCAAAATGATCTTTGGCGAGTTAATCAGATTAGAAACGCACATGTGGTCGAAGGTACGGCTGCAGCTGGTTTTCAGGATGCCTCACTTTGGAAAAAAACAAAACTGAAAGGTGATGCCGCTATCAAGAGGCTCATTGATGATGGTTTAGTAGGTACTTCTGTAACTGTCGTATTGATAGGAACAGAAACCGCCAATCGCAAATATGTCCAATACGAAATAGAGAAAAGCATTGAGCGGGGTAACGGCTTGCTTGGGATTTATATCCACCAGTTGAAAGATAGATTTGGGTATGCGTCACCGCAGGGTCGAATACCTTCCGCGTTGGCAAACCAAGGTGCACCAGTTTATTACTGGGACAGAAATATGTTTGGCAAATGGGTCGAGGATGCAGCTTACGCAGCCAAAACAAAAACAACAAATAGTACAGGGCTGCCCTTCAATTTCCTATTCAAAAACTGAATTGCAATTTTAAGAAAGAGATTGCTCTGGGATATCGCGGTAAGAGCAATCGCTTCCTGGAGGGCAGCCTAGAGTGATTCTTCGCACAGGTCCTCCGTCACCCTGCAACTGCATATAAAGTTGTCCAAAACTAAGATGATCAAGCATTTCTACGGGCAGTGTACCCTGAAATTGTTCGGGATTTAAATGCTCTCTATGTGGCCGGAGTGCTCGAAGATAGATTCCGAACAAAATGGTGGATTGAAGTTTGTTCGCCCAATCCCACGTGATAATCTCACCCCCCTTTAGAAGTCCTTCTCCAATAAGTGACAAGGAAAATTCAGAGTATTTGGGAATATCCCATGCAACAGAAGGAAATATTGTTATGGGTCCACTCTTCATTGGAGCTGGATAACAAACCAATCTATCCCAGTTCCAAAGCGAATTCATATCTACGCCGCTGTGTTTTATCGTCACTCCGATCCAATTCTGATTATTTGCTTGTTGATATGCATCTACAATTGCTTGACCATATGTAACCTCATTGTCCCAATTAACGTCACCATATGCGATGGCGCCGCGTATTGGCAAGTATTGCTTTGTCCCTCTTAAAAGAAGATGCTGTGCCATAGTTATTAACTTAAGCAACCCAACAGCATTGGGCTCAGCGCTCGCGAAAACGGTATCTGAAATCAGCTGATATTGCGATACATCCGCATCATAAGCTGAATCTTTGACTAGATCTACCCATTGCTTTACTCGAACCGCTTGCCTGTCGGGCGGAAGATTTAGAATTAAATTGCTGAATCCAAGTAAATCAGCGACAAAACAATAAGCATTCATGATAAGCACCAAACGTAAATTTCATTCTTCACAACCGCCTCCACCTTCAACCTGTACATACACCACATGTGCCACCACGTTTCGCGCAGTGTTTGCAATATTCGAATGTTTTGCACGCATTGCATGGTGTCAATCCATATCATGTACTAGCAACCGCCGGTTTAACTCCAAATGAAAGCGGCAAAACAAACACAAAGAGACGCAACCAATTCATTTATTCAGGTCCTCAAAAGTCAATTCCCTTGAATATGACAGATAATCCACACCTTGTCGGTTAAATGGACAACCAAATTCGCCAATCCACAGATTAAGCACAAGGAATTCATTAAGGTTGACTTTTCTATTTCCACCAGTGACAAACCGCCCCATCCAATATAAGTTAGTAAGATGAACCTCGCTCGCACGAAGCTCAAACTAAATCGAACCGTCCCCATTGCTATTTTGGTGGCGGTGGGGCTTTACGTTGGCGCGACTCAGGGCCGAACGATCTGGAATGAGTTTTACTACAATTATTTCAACAGTGAATGTCTCTCGGACGCGGCTCCCTGCAACGACCCGAGTAAATTCATTTCGTGGTGGACCACCAAAGCATTCAACAACGAACAGCCTAACTTTCAAAAATGTCGCAAAAACGCCCGCTTCTACACGAGCCCCGAGGTCGAAGACCTCATGCGCCAGACTTTCTGGAAAAACACAGATAAGCCGCTGCCGATAGACGTTATCGTTCCGCAAAGCTATTTTGCCGATTATTCCAAAGGTCCCAACTCATTCGAGTAGACAAGAGTCCTTGTCGACTTATCCAAGCCTGAAATGCCTCACCTTTATGTTCGGATGCGCTTCGATCTGCAAATGATTGCCGGTCAATGCCAGATAAACCATCTGGTCTTCAAAGATTGCGCCAAAGAAAAAATTCAGAAGTTTCTAGCCAGCGTTGATCCCAATCCAGACACCAATTTAGTCAAGTGCAACGCGCAGGCTACAAGGCAACTTCGCCGAGGACCAATCTGGGGGCACAGCGAGTTTTCTAAAATTGCCGAGGAAGAAATTCAAAAGGCACTCGCCGTCAATCCCAATTTTGCGCTGGCTCACATTGAGCTTGGACGCATCGCATCATTTGCTGGAGAGAACGACAAAGCCGTCGAGCATTTCCAAAAGGCAATCGATTGCAATCCGTCTTTTGTCTTGGGTTATCTCGAACTTGGCGAGACCTATTTGAAGATGCGAAACGAAGGTTTTGCAATGAGCGCTTTTACTGAAGCCACGCAAGCCGATCCGTTGTTTGCAATTGCTTTTGAAAAGCGGGCTTATATCGAATACTTATTGCATAAGGACGAGAGTGCTCTGGCAGATTTGTCTCATGCGATTTTGCTCGACCCAACGTTCTCAGTTGCATACCTCAACAGAGGTATCAATTATCATTTTTCGGGTCATGATAAAGCCGCATTGAACGATTTGAACAAGGCGATTTCGTTTTATGACGGCAACGCTTCATGGTTTGACTTTCGAGCAGGAGTTAAATGCAGTTTGAAAGACTCGACGGGAGCGCTTCGTGATGCATACAAAGCAATCGAAATGGAACCGAATGACGCAAATTTTTATTGCACCAGAAGTTGGGCGAATGCAATTGCAAAAAGTCCTGATAGCGCTTTGCGCGATGCGAACAAGGCAATCTCTCTCGCACAAAAAAGTAGCTATGCATATCAAATGCGCGCATTTGCGAAAATCGATTTGAAAGATTTGACAGGCGCTTTGGAAGATATGAAGGTTTCAGTGAAATTAGAGCCAGGCAATAAATTGAACATGATGGGTCTTAAGCATGTGCAAGCGATGCTGGCTAAGCAAAAGCTTTAGGCGTTTCAGATGAGGAAATTAACCAGTTGGCTGAAGAGCTAAGATAGAAGCTGTAATCCTACGCAATCGTCAACGCACAAATGTCCGCTTTGGAACTGCGTTTTTAATATTACATATTTTTCTAAAATCCTCTATTTCGCTTCCCCAGCTATTTTGCATCATTACGCAAGTTGCGTTATGCAAAATGCGTAATGAAAAATCTGTTGCCATTTCAACTCACACCGAAATGCCGATATTAATCTTCCTGCTAAAACCAGCCAACATAATAAAGTGGTGCTGCAGACAATTCATAACCAAATCAAACCTACTTCCCCGCCTTCCCCTCAATCGCACCAAGCCGAACCTTAGTTAGATCAAGCAGAGTACTCTTCTCAATAATGCTGTAAGTGTTAGGAATAATTTCTCTTTTCGACATAAGACCGACCGCTTTCTAATAGTGCGTCTTAGCTGCAGTCGCATTTTTCTGATTCTCGCAAATGATAGCCAAATACAAGTTACAAACACATTCATCGAAGACATGACCTTTGGTGCTTTTAATTGCTTCTTGTAAAAGCTTGATGGCTGGCTCATATCGTTGCGCCTGAAACTCCGCGCCGCCTAGCTGGATATCAATAAATTGCACAGTGCTTTGGTCATCAAGCTTGCGCAAATAATCGAGCTGCCCATACAAAGATTCCTGATAGACCTGCCAGTTATGCGCTTTCTCAGCGTATTTGGTCAGATGCTCGTACATCTTATACATTTTTATATCGGGCGTTTCAGCTCTGTTCACGTCGGTGATTGCTTTCTGCTGCAAACGCAATGCTTCTTCGAAGCTTCCTTTTTGAAACGCCTGACTTGCGTCGTTGCTGGCTTTCTCCGCAGGACTTAGTGCGGTGGTTTGCAAAACCTTTTTCAGAAAGTCGGCCTCTCCTTGAGAGTAGGCTGGAAGCGCGTTGGCAAATATTGCGACTAGCGCGGTCAGCAATGAAAGCGCAGTTAGGTTTTGTAGATATCGTGCTGAGTTTTTTGAATTATCCATGTCGGCATTATAGACCCTTGTCAGTTTGTCGCAACTAATTTGAACTGAATTCGTTCGTTGTTCGTCTAAATACTTAGAGGAATGAAAGGCGCTTGCTCCTGTCTTTCGTCTCTATTTGCCGAGAGGATGCGGACTTGACAAAGCGATACGAAAACACGGATAATGCAAATATTCCCAAGAAGATTTTATGGCTAGGCCAATCCCAGCGAGTACTCAAGTCTTTTCCTACCGAAGCCAAAATTATTGCGGACAACCAGCTTGCATTGGTTCAATTGGGAAGAGAGCCGAATAACTGGAAGACAATGAGTATAGTTGGTCCAGGTGCTATGGAAATAAGGATTAGTCAACGAGGGCAATACCGAGTTATTTTTGTTGCTAAATTTCCTGAAGCTGTTTATGTCCTTCATGTTTTCCAGAAAAAAACTCAGAAGACTTCAAAATATGACTTAAATAGAGCGAGAGACGCATATGCCCAAAATCAAGAAATCCGAAAAAAAACGACCTCGAATTAAAATCACGCCTGGCTCGGGAAACATCTTCAAAGATAGCGGGTTCAGCGATGCTGAGGCAGCCAATTTAATGGCCAGATTCGAGTTGATGTTGAAAATCAGAGACATCATTTCCGCCAACGGCTGGTCTCAACGTGAAGCCGCAAAAGTGCTAGGCGTTAGTCAACCGCGAATAGCCGAAATACATTCTTTCAACACAACTTACTTCAGCGTCGACTTACTTCTTAAATACCTGGCGCGACTGGGCACGAAAGTGACATTTCGTTTTAAAAAAATAGAAGCGGCATGATCTCCAAAACTCCGCACTCGTAGTTGTTCTCGGAAGAAAAGACAAAAGCGCCAGAACGAGAAAATTAACCAGTTGGCTAAAGAACTGAGAGAGAAACTTTAATCAACGGTTTATTCGCTCAATCTCATCAGTCAACATCTTCCAATTGTCTTCATTGAACTGAATCCGACCTTTGTAGCCTGAATTAGTTCTTAATGCGCCACCATGGGGAATGGCATCATTGACAAAAAGAATCCACTTGCTACCATAACGTGGCAATAAGGTTTCATCAAAACGTGCACGTTTGCTCATCTGCATTTTCTCAGATGGCGTGAGCTCGTACCAGATACGAATCCCGATAGGAATTTGGGGACCTTTCACCACTGAAACGCATTTGTAATAAGCCATTGGAACATCTTTCATGTCGTCAGGTGGATGTTTTGGCATTTCATAACGAGCGTATTCGCAGACAGCAATCCACTCAGCAGTATTTACGAACTCTTTGGGATTCCAATCACTAACTGAACCTTCCGATTTAACATGAACGTAATACAACTGCCCAAGCACGCCACGTCTCCGCTTAATAGTCAAAATTCCTGATGGAACCACATAGCGAAAACTATCTTCTCTCTTGTCTTTTTCGGTTTGTGGCAGAGGTGTTTTGGCACCAAGAAGAGTTTCTAAGTCAGATTTGAGAACATTACATTGTTGTCTATTTAGCGTAAAGAACAATTCCTTTGGCTCGGTGCCTGCAAATTTTCCACCGCAGGATAATAACGCAGGTAGTTGATCATACGGTGCCACCTTATAAAAGTACCCGCGTCCGTCGACACCAAATGCAGTACCAAAATAACCTTTCAATTTGGCAATATCAAAACAGTTATTGGAGTTAATCACAAAATTCATTAATGCAAGAATCTTGTCTATATTTTCTCGCGGCAGCTTTACATCACTAACTCTGAAATTCTTACGAGGATCGCTTGCCGGGCACAGCTTGCGTATCTTTTCAAGACAGGCTTGAACAGCGCTATTTTCATCATCTACCAAAAACAGTTGCGCAGCTTCCAAATAGTTATCGATTGCGCTATCGGTTTTCTTTTGCGATTCCTGACTCACTCCTAGTAAATAATAATAGACCGGGTTTCTCCAAGTATTTGACGAAAAAAGTATCTGCTTCAACGCATGTTCTGCCACTTCGTATTGTTTGTATTCAACTAGTTCACTTGAAGCGAAAGCAAGAACATTTTCTCTCGTGCGACTGTCTTTCACAACACGGATTAAGTCTGCAATCGCAAGAGCATCTTTCTTGCATTTTCGATAATAGTAAGCCCGTTTGGCTAACCAAGAGTTATCGAGCTTTTCGCCTAACAGCATCATATTTGGCTTTTTTGGCTTAGTGTTATTGCCCGCGCTATCATAATAATCAATTGATGTAGAAATCATTTGGGCTGCAAGCAAATAATTGCCAGAACGTGCCACTTTCTCTGCTTCTTCTGCCTCTCTTACTCCCGGGATATTGAAAATACCAAAGGCGCACTGCGGTTGCGGTTCTTTTACTATTAATTTGGGCGGTTGCTCCACTAGACACGTTATACCATTCTGGTAAGACCGAGTGGAAGTAATTCGACTGTCTATGTCAGCGGCTAATGCAATTCTGCTTAAGCTCAATGCGGAAATGATAGCAGTGCATATTGCAAAAAGTAATGGATTTATACGGGACATTCTTTTATTATACAAGAGATTGATTGCAGCGAAGACAGAAATATTCCACGCTTGAAGCCACTAATGCCCAAAATCAAATTAGCCACTTCCATCTTTCTTCTTAGCTTTCAGCTCTCTGTACAGGCTCAAAGTAACAGCGCTTTTGAGATGAACAATCGTGGAGTGCATTTGCTTGAAGAAGGTAAATACGATAAAGCAATTGCATTGTTTAAGGCTGCCCTTATACAGATACCGACTTATCGAATGGCAAAGACTAATTTGGGTGTTGCATTATCGAATAAAGGTTTGTCTTCGATAAAAGACGGCAACCTCGCCGCCGGTATCGCATTGTTAGAAGAATCAGTGAAAGTAGATTCAACCAATCAAACAACGCTAAAAATTTTGGAAAAAGCAAAGCAACGCTTTGAAAAGGAAAAGTCGACCCCCATCGAGTCACTTCATTATGCTGCTTCATGTGCAAAAAGAGCCGAGTCCGCAATGATAGCTGCGCCCAAATCTCCTGCCAAAGACGCAATTGCTGTTGCCACCATTTTGAAGAATGGAACAGTTTCTTTGGTGAAATTGACACAATCGAGTGGCGACAATAAGTTCGATACCGATTTGCTTGATTCTATAAAATTAGCAGGTCCCATGAGAGATGCGCCCGCTGAGCAAGGTGACGAGTCTATGGTGAAGATTACGCGACCTTTTGAATTTAAGAAGGGAGCATTAATGAGCAATCCTCTTCCGGCACCGTGTAAAAAATTATACGACGAAGGCAAGGCACTATTTTTGAAAAAAGATTTCGGCGGTTCAAGACAGAGATTTGAAGCAGCTTTAAAGGTCTCTCCAAAACCTTTTCAGTTTTTACTCAAAGAACATATCGGCGATACCTATTACAAGCAAGCTGTTGAGTTGAAAGAGAAAGACTCCGCTGCTGCTGCTGATTTGTTTCGTCATTCTTTGCTATTAGAACCGACATACGATCTTGCAGAGCAACAGTTGAATGACATATTGAAGAAACAGTTGATTGATCCGAATTCGTACGAAGACAGACGAACATTGATGGAAAAGTATCTCAAAGAAAAGAATTTTCAATTAGCATTATTCGAAGGTAATAAAGCTCTAGCTGTCGCTCCAGACCACCGATGCTTGGAAATCAACAATCGCTTGGATGAAATTGAGTCACAACTAAAGTAATTCGCAAGGCACAGCGAATAGACTACTATGCCACAATGGAATTCTGGTGTCGGTAAGCTGCCCAACCTTTAGACTGAGATGAATGACTGAAGAAAAGAAACCAGAAATCGAGAATAATCCATGCGACGAAAAATAATGGTCGAAAAAATTTCTTTTGCGATAGTTCTTGCGATTTTGTCCATTGTCGCAGTGCAAGCAGTGTCACACGCAACTGAGCCTTCCCCATCTCAAGAAGTATCTGAACTGATGGCAGGTGGCAAGTTCTCGTACGCACTAAAATTCGTCAATGAGAAAATTAAACAAAATCCAAACAATGCTGAATTGTATGTGGCAAGAGGCGCGGTTTATGCCCGAGCCAAGAAAAACGCTCTTTCAATGCTCGATCAAAACAAAGCATTGGAAATTTTCGACAACGATCCGACGCAGTATAATGCAGTATCGAAATCCAATGCTCTCCACATTCGAGCTACCCTCTTCAACAGTATGGGCAAAAAGCACGAAGCGGAGCGAGATTACTTAGATGCCATAAAACTTTTTCCTTCCAATTCAATTTCGTTTTTGGAACTGGGCAAGATGCAGCTTAAACAAAAGCGTTATTCAGAAGCAAAAGAAAATTTGGCGAAAGCGCGAGAACTTTTTATGAAACAATCGAATCAAGAAGATATTAAAGAAGTTGATAAGTTGATGCCACTGGTAGATAAAGCTTTGTCGAAATAGGTGCGGTAGAAATCTGAGCTGGGCATATGGACTCAATGAAACTATCATCTTCGAACCGCTCCCGAAATTCTCACTTCACCTCGTCCATTGCTTATTACGTATCAACCTTAATTCTCCAGTAACAGTCATACCAGGACCAAGAACCTCTGCAAGTATTAACAGTATTAACGGTGATATAATTACCCCATCATGTTCCAAAAGCGCTCCATTTTAGATGATGTAAGCATCGCTTCTCCCTGCCCCGTTAAATTCGAGCAGATGACCGGCGATGAAAAAATTCGATTTTGCGATCTCTGCCAGCTCAATGTTTATAACGTTTCTCAAATGACTCGTATCGAGACGGAGGAGTTGCTCAAAGAAAAATCAGACCAAGTTTGTCTAAGACTCTACAGACGTAAAGACGGAACCCTCATTACTAAAGACTGTCCAGTCGGCAAGAGATTTTCTGACAGAATTAAACTTAGAATACGTTCTATCGCTGCAGTGATAATTTCATTCATAAGTACCGCAAGTGCGTTTGCGCAGTCGGACTCAAAGCTATTGAAGGAAATTGGAAGAACTGAAGGTCCCACAGACACGAATGTATTCGAAGTGAGCAATGTCATTGATGGAAGACCATATATCAAAAGCAATAAAGTTCGTACTCCCATTAAAACCATATCTAATTCTGACATTGACAATGGACCCGATACGTCTGCAAAAGACGCTTTTGATGCAGCGATAAAATACGAAGCAGACAAGAATTACGAATCTGCATTAGCTTCCTATGAGTGCTCGATAGATGCGTTTCGAAACGCTAAAAATGGATACGACTCGGTCTTTGCCAAAATGGTGGCAAAGCGCTACGCAACTCTTTTGCGTTTGACCAAGAACAAAAAGAAAGCAAAGGCGATTGAACGAGAATTCTGTCGCGAGAAAAACAGTCAATTTAAATGAGCTCACCAATAACTCTATTACAAAACGAAGAACTAGAATCTATCGGATTCTACGAAGACAAGATTCAAATGTTCTTCTATGTATGCAAAGTCAATATTTATGCAAAGCTTTTTCTGAAAAAAGACGCTCTCTTCATTCATCCTCATCACGAAGGATGGCGAGACGCTGTTTGTGAGCAAATCAACAAAAAAGTCACCTCCACTAAAATAGACGTAAGCGATTTGATTATTACTTTTGAAAATGATGTTTCTTTCGTCGTATCCAACCAAGTTAAACATCGGTTTAAGAACTCCGATTATAATCCGGCGGTTCAAATAGAAATTCCGGACTTCAAATTCTGATGAAAGAGCTCTACATCTCGAACGATTTGGATGTTTTCAGGAACAAGCTATTGAAAGGTGTTGTTTTTGCGATTGATTACATCGAGCTTGTAATAGATGATGGCGATAAGTATGAGGATTACGACTACGTTCTTACTGTCCGAAGTCAACTCGCTGTAACTAATGGCGAGCGAAACCTGTCTAGCGGCCAGGCTGGTTTTAGAGACTACTTGTGCGGACTCGTTGGCAAAACTATTAGCAGTATCGAGTTGAGCGATTCCAAATGCATTTTTACTTTTAGAGATGACGATGCTAGATTGATTGTAAATCTCTCGATGCCCGATTCAGATTTGGCCGTCCTAGCTCACTGTGAGGATCTGGAAATTTATCTGATGAACAACGCATTAGACTGATGTAGTAAACTAACTTCTCTATGAGCAAAAAACTTACACTCCTACACGACGAAGAAATGATTGCAGTAAGCTTTTATGAGGACAAAGTGCAACTGTCGTTTCACGATTACGAAATCCATGTCTTTGCAAAGCTTTTCGTAAAAACAAACGCGCTTTTTGTTCATCCTCATCATGAAGGGTGGCGAGATGCTTTATGCAAGCTAATTAACGTCAAGGTAATCTCTACTAGGTCAGATGAAGATGACGTAGAAATAGTTTTCGAAAACAAAATGGCGCTATTCGTTTCAAGACGCGCGAAAGACCGTGATCTAAAATTCCACTATGCAATGCACCTTGAGATTCCGGACATTGCTTTCTGATGAGTGAAAATGATTGCTCTCCAGCTTTTAAAGCCCTATTAAAAAACAGACGTCTAACTGGCGTGACGTTCATTTATTCCTGGGTCACTCTGTCTTTCAAAGGCGAAGAGAAAAGTGATGATGGTATCACAATTTATAGCCCTCTCACTATTGAAAAAGATAGGCGTCAGTATTTTACAGGTGAAGTTGGATTTCGAGACAAACTCTGCGAGCTGATTGGAGAATCTATCGCCGAAGTCTCATCAAACAAAACGCACTTTACCTTCGTATTTAAGAACAAAACCAAATTGCTGTTCGAGCTATCAATGCCAGACGATTCATGTCCGGAAGTCGCTTTCGGCGATTTTGGCGGTCAACTCATTGCTTTTATAAATGAGTGAACAGATTAAAGCAGGAAGAAAAATATATTGAAGCTTTTTCTATTTACTAATACCACTAATCCGCCTGGGCTTCCATTTTTCTCTTGTGGATTTCAATATTGTACCGCCACCATGTGAAGTGCGGAATTTTGCCTTCCTTAATTTCTTTCACAGCTATTTGCTTATGAATATCAGGTCCATACTTTCGTTCCACAAAATCAAGAACTATCTCACGCTCACCCCGTCTTAATGCCTCTTGTACTAAAGCAATCGACAATCTATCAGGGAAGTAGTCCACGATATCATTGTGAAAAAACTCGAGCGCTTTTTCTTTGCGACCTTCGTGAAAATCTATGAGAGCAAATAGAGCTGCTCCTTGCCTATTCCAATAGTATGGATGTTCTCGATGCAACAATAAATCGGCAAGATTCTTACAAAGCTCTATATCGCGCAGATACCATGCGCATTCTGCAATTTGCGGAACCTCCGGTGGACGGCTGGAGCCCAGATGAGTCATTATATGTGGTGCAGTCCAAACGACTTTTTGCGCAAAGGATTTTTTATTTTCATCATTCTCTTCGCAATGGATCCATTTAGCAAAGAAATGCTCCATCAAAATTTTGGGTAAAAACCAAACCTCAGGCAACTTTTCGATACCACGCCTTAGCAGTCTTTCGCCCTCTTCGGTATCATGTACTAAAAAAAAATTGCCAGCGATAGCAGGAATAAAATCACTGTCAGGATTGTTTTTCAAAAATTTCTTCCAGATTGGACTTGCTTTATCGAAATCTTCCTTATTGCAATAACGTCCAGCATCTGAGGCATAAAGTAAAGCCTGCTCTTCTAAATGTTCATTTTCTATAAACCACAAAGAGAACTCAAGAAATTTCGATTGAAGCTCCGAATATCGCTCAAGTCGATCTATATGCTGCCATGTCCTATGAAGTACCTCATAAAGGCGCTTCATATCAGGAGACTCATCGTTTAATAATAACTTTGCCCGCTCCAAGCGCTCAAGGAGTGTTTCGACGAATTCATCATCGCTGTCAATGACCTGAATTTTGTTAGATTCATCTTGTGGCATGGCTAAACCCCTGCGGTTATTATATGCGAATTTTCCTCTTCAAGCTTGGGTATATTGAGCTTAACCATGTCAAAGCAATCTGACTGCGACGACTCCCCAGAAAGACACATCAGCAGCAATTCTGATGATGTTACATCGCGTACAGCCAAAGACGCTATAGTAACTGATTCAAACCAGCAGAAGGTGCTTGAAAGTGCTCAGTCGTGCATTAACCAGGACAGCATTTCTGAGTTGCAATTGAAAGCCCTGGATCCTGCAGATCCGCGAGTCGCGCAAATTCAGTCTAATCGTTTTGAATTAATAGACGAAACATCCGAAACCTTTTCTCACTCTGAGTTACAGTTGAAAGCCTTGGAAAAGCAGACCAAAGATCCGGTGCTTGATGTTGTCCAACGGTTGGCAGATTTCGTTCGTGGACTGGCGAAAGGCTCAAACGAAAGAGAATCGCTGAATGAGCTTAGAAGAAGCCAGCAAAAGGAACGATTAGAGCAAATTGCAAGCACACAACCGATATTTGATGCACCACTAGTGATGCCGCCTCCAGAGAATCTGGAACATCGAATTACCAATGCTTATGTTCCAACCCAAGATTTGCCACCATCTAAAATAAAGCAGCTAGTCAACCCCAATGTGTCTAAAGAGTTTCGCGCTAGAGTCGACTACTTCTCGAGACAAATTCCATCCGCCATGCAAGATGCGCTAGTGCAAAGCGGAGTCAGCATTACCGTTTATGCACATTCTTCGGATGTCCCTGCGAATTTAGCTAATCAACATGCCCGTGGCCATTCACAAGACCAAAGCACCAAGCACCTGCCGATGTTTTATGAGCATCGTAGCAAATCTCTGGTTTTCATAGAGAAACCTGAACTTACTTTGGTAGAACAAAAATGGAAAGACGATGTAGAAGAAACGCGCAAGAAGCAAAGTCAAAAAGGCATTCAGGATTTTGGACCGCTAAAAAATTATGATCCAAAAGCGTCTCGCTATGCACCAATCGAACGCAATGGCTGGCATGAATTGGGACATGCCTTAGATAAGGCGGTATTGAGTGGATTCACGCAAAAAACCGACTTTGATAAGGCTTATCATGCTGATATTTCAGTTTTAAGCCCAAAAGTCATACAGGACTTTCGATATTTCACAGCACCTGATTTGATAAACAATCAAAAAAATTTCTCTCGAGCAAAGCAAGAATTGTTTGCTGAACTAGCGGCAGACTCTCTGTTGAACTCTAGTCAATACAAAGAACTTGCGAGATATTTTCCCAAAACACATGCTCTTGTCAAAAATCAACTCTCGAGTTTCCTAAAATAGCTCCTACTCGAAGCTAACGTGTATTTCCACGGCTTGAGAGTTTTTCTTCAAAAACGAAAAATAAACCTTTTTCCCTTTTTTGTTAAATGAATAAACTAAAACTGGAAAACTTTTGTTATCGATAAAAAGACTGTCGCTAAATTTCGTTTGGTAATTTCCAAAATGTTTTTTCGCGTCAGCTAATTGCAAATTCAGATTTTGTTGTAAATAGATATTTGCACAAACAATTTCACCATTGCGTCCATAAGAGACTTGGAATGATTTCATGTCAATTTCAGACTGCACATCAGACTCATAAAACCCGAGTCGCTTGCTTTTGAGTTCGCGTTTGAAGAGAGATTCAAGACTCTCTTTACTTGGATTACTCATCCTATTCAATTTGTCAATCAACTGAAAAACGGCTTGTTTTCTTTTCGGCAAAGAAATTCGAGTCGATGTTCGTGCGGACAAATCAATTAAAGACGAATTCGCTCCAGCAGTCTTCAAATTGGAAGATGCATTATTACCATCGCGCTTTTGAGCAAGCACTAAGTTGCTTGAGAAGCCAAGAATGACAGCCACTATAAAAATACTAACTGTAAGTTTAAATTTGAGTTGGTTCTCTGCGAACATCTTGTTTTTGATAAGTCTCCAGAGGGTATTTTACCACCTCAGCCTGTTAGAGGCGCGGTTTGTGCCCGAGCTAAGAAAAACGTACTTTCAATACTCGATCAAAATAAAGCTTTGGAAATTTTCGACACCGCTCCGTCACAATATAATGCGATTTTGAAATCCAACGCTCTCCATAATCGAGAGGCAAACATGCATTTAAAATCCGTCGAGACCACTCCTAATCCCAACAGTATGAAACTAAATCTCGACGAGAACGTAGGTGCGGCGACCACCTATACTGTTGAAGATGGAAATGCCTGTCCCCATTACGTCAAGAGACTTCTAGAAATCGAGGGCGTAAAAAGCATCTTTGTCTGCCAGGATTTTTTAACTCTCAACAAAGATCCCAGGGCAAATTGGAAAACGATTCTAGAAAAATCCGCTGCGCTGCTTGGCGGTAAAATCGATTCTCTAGGCGGCGACGAAAAGCGCCTATCCGCCGAAAAGTCTGGGCAAGTTCAAGTTCTTGTTCAGACTTATAAGGGCATTCCCATTCAAATAAAAGTCGTCGACTCAAAGGGCGAGTCGCGAGTAAGTCTTGGCGAGCGATTTAACGAAGCGGCACAATTTGTTCAAGCTGAAAGTGGTGCAGATTTTCTCAAAGAAAGATACTGGGCAGACTACGGCGCACGATATGGAGAGTGCGCTGAAATCGCAAAAGAGGTGGCGGAAGAATTACAGGGTATTTTCAATCTAGAAACTCTTCAGCGAACAAAATTAGAAGCCCTGGGCAAAGAACAATCATTTTCTGTTCAACTGGACACAATCAAAAACTGGCTCAATAGTTCAGATTGGCATCGAAGACTAGCTGCAATCCAGGAGCTAAGTCTTAAGGAAGGCAACGAAATAGTATCGTTACTGGTGCAGAGCTTGAGCGACGAAAATCCGCAAGTTCGACGACTCTGCGCAGCGGCACTAGGCGCGACTGGCAATATCGAAGCGGTGAAACCACTTTGCCATTCTTTATTACACGATTCATCTCCTGGCGTTAGACGCACCGCTGGTGATGCCCTATCTGATATTGGAGACTCATCTGCGCAGGCATCAATGATCGAATCTCTAAAAGATCAAAACAAGTTAGTTCGTTGGCGTGCAGCACGCTTCTTAAATGATCTGGGCACAGAAGAAGCTTTGCCAGCATTAGAACTTGCGAAAGACGATTCGGAATACGAAGTGCAATTAGAAATCAAGGCAGCTATTGAACGAATTCAAAAAGGTGGTCAAGGACTTGGACCAGTTTGGAAAAGAATCGTGGAGCAAGAGTAGAACCGATTGGGTTGGGGATTCCACCAGTGACAGTTTATCCATGACAGGATAATGTGGCTATATAAAGACTCGTGAGCGCCATGCAACTATTTAAACAATCACTTACGATTATTCAGCCTCCAGCTTTTGCCATGGTCTTAGCGATTATGGTTTTTGAAGGCGCCTTTTGGACACAAGAACTTCTGCAAAAGCAGAACTACCTTCAAAACGGAATTGAAAATTTCGGTAAGAGCAAATTCAAGGAAGCGATCCTAGATTTCAACCACGTTATCGAAAGCGAACCCAATAATTGTATTGGATACTGGGGAAGGGGCTTGACTGAAAAATATTTGAAACAGTATCCAGAAGCCTATCATGACTTATCCACAGCAATAGAAAAGAATCCAGGTGTACCAGATTTATTCTACCTGCGCGCCGATGTTAGCAATTTCCAGGGCAATTGGATGCAAGCCATGAAAGATATAAATAAAGCCATAGAAATGGACCCAAAAGACTCCCTGTATTATTGCACCAGGAGTAGAACTTACTCTGAGACTAGGCAGAATGCCCTTGCCCTCAAAGACGCAAATAAAGCTTTACAGCTAGCGCCGAATTCGAGCGAGGCTTTCAGACGGCGTGCTTTTGTAAAATGGAGAGATTGCGATTTGAAAGGAGCCGTAGAGGATTTCAACAAGGCATTTAAATCGGATAAAACCGATTTGAGAAATATCGGCGCGCGCAATAAGGTGCAGGAAATACTGGATTACTGCACACAGAAAGGAATTCCTTTTGAATCGTTGCGCGATTAAAGACATAACCTTATTTATCATAGCGATAGCAATAGGAATCTTTGTGTTCCTCCTCACCGGAACCGTAACCAACGAACTTTTTCACGACCCAGGAGCAGGCGTTTTGCCAGGACTCATACTTGGCTTCCTGGCAGCTTCTCCACTCTTCAAACTCGCCGCGCAAGAACGAGCAAACTTCCTGCACCCCGCGTCCCGCGAATACAACATCCCCGCCAAGCTTGCCTTCGCAAAAATCCGTGACTACCTCGCCGAAGTCTCCTACAACTACGGCGACAAATGGCACGTCGTTACCGCCGATACGCAGTCCGGCCGCATCACAGCAAACCTCCGCTTCATGGACGAATTCACCCGAATCGAAGGCGACGCCCGCGGCAACATCCACACCCGAAAAGAGCGTCTACAGCGCTTCCTCGCGTTGGATATCGTAATTCAACCATCTGGAAATGGCATGACCGTTGTTCAACTCAATTTCACACCAAATACTGAAGGATTGAACTATTCGGCGTGCGATTCAATTATTTCCGCAATGCAGAATCAAATCACTTCACTGCTTGAGGGACATCTCATCCAGAACTGAACGGTTTTATACTTTGAGTTGCTTGGCAGGCTGCAGAATACATGCGGTCTGCCTTTTTACTATTATCGAACCGACTTAGCCGGGCCTAACTCTTTCCGGGCTTCTCCCGAACAACTTCATGCAGGCAGCATCTATCACAATATTTCGCGCTTCTACCATCAAAGGTTCTCGTGCATTGGGCTCAGGATCAAGATTCGCCAAGAAACGGCCTGCTGACACCATACGATCTTTGTATTTTCCTGAATAAGTCAAAAGAAGGTCGGAAAAAGTTTTTGACAATATCTTTCCTTCGAAGTACTCAAATTCATCAATTGTTAGAATGCATAGGTTCAGAATTGGAATTCCGTTGACGGACATTTCAGATCTCGAAAGTTCGGGAGCGCGATCAAGCAGAAGTTTGCCGAATTCATCCGCGAGAAACCGACCATGGCTTAACGTCGATAAATGCGGATCATGAACCAGCAAAACTGGGATAACCCGCGAGATTGACGCTGGCAATTCAATTTCAGGATCTAAAACTAGTTTTCCGTCCAGCCACTTCCTGATCGCTTGAGCGAGTTGCGCGACTCCCTTCTTCTTTTTCTTCCCACGGGAGGTCGTCGACACCCCGTAGCGCTTCATAAGCTCGCCCCAGTAATCAGCATTTCCGACAATTGCATCGGGAGACCACACAGCCTTCATCTCAACTAGTACAACGGTCGAGTCGTCGACGAAAAGATAGTCAGTGAATTCTCGTTTCTCCCCATTTTCAGTCGCAAATATTGGACCATAGCCCTTAGAGACGAGTCTGTTTTTCTGAAGTGCTTTTACATATTTATCGAGCTTTCTGCGCGCATAGTCTTCAAAAGCGTATCCGAATCGTTGCAGCGGTTCATCTCCTAGTTTTTTAGCCAGCCTGAACAGAAGACCGGAAGATGCCTTTTCCATAAAGAATGATTCGTCGACAAACGTAGCACGTCCATCCGCGCCCAACAAAATGGGCTTCTCGCGAAGGATTTTCAGATCGAGTTGCACAGAAGGATCAGCATTTTTTAGAAAGGATTGTGAGAATTCAGTCAACGTAGCTCCTTCAAGCTCAAGGAAACGGAGTAGCTGACTTTGCATGAGGGTCGTCTCGCCTGGATTACGACTATTGAATTCAAATTCTGTTCGCAGGCTAAAACCAATACCTCTATTGCTCCAGGACGTGATGATAGAACCAAGTCCAACCAAGCATGCGATGTAATCATCCAAGGTCATTGCCAACTCTTCTTCCAATACTTTAAGGTATTCAGGGTTAGCGGTTAGAAAGCACTCGACGAATAGCTCCTTGTGACGTCCTAAGCAGAACAGCGGATCATATGGTGGCACCTGAAACAAACTGCACTCGCGAAAAACTGGCAGCGTCAGAAAGTGTCTCTTGTCGTTGTCGGCATCATCAAAGTCACCGGTAAGCAAGAGACTTTTCTGAGTTCGAGTGGAAAACTCACCGCATAGGATAAGAGCACGAACGAATGCCGATTGTCGCTTGGTATCATTATAGGAGAATTTTGAAATCGGACTTCCCCAGAGAGCTAACCAACGAATCATTTCCAAAAGACTTTGCCGGGCAAACAAGAATTCGGATGGATGTTTTTTCATGTAAGCGAATAGGAAGTCCCTATCCTTTAGCGTCACCCAGCCTTCGTTGAACAGCCACCTGAGAATTTCCAGCTGATTAATGTGACTAACGTCCTTCCTCATCAAATCAGAAAACAACAGATTCAGCTTTGCGCACACGAACGCAGTTTCAGCCGCTGGCAATCGACGCACGAAGTTTTCTAGCACAGAAGCATCTGCCTCTAACTTGAATGCGGACGGATGAATAAAGCTGTGAAGATTGGGAACGTGAGGATCTGTAGAGATCAGCATTATGACTCACATGCTCCAACGCCGACTCTCTGACGTTGAAAAGGATACAGCTGATGAGTTGCGCGTCGCTCTTCTTCGCTAGGAAAAATCCATGGATTCGGGTAGACAAGTTTGGTACCACTTTCTATTCCGCCATCACAAAAGTCGGACTGTTTTTCCTTCACGAAGTGCAAAAGGTGAATTCGGTCTCGCACAGCAGGAGCACCCGACCAGGCATTGTCTTTCTGAAAAATGCCTTTAAGAGGCTGACCTTGCCATGAATGAAACAGTTTGTGCTTCTGATTATTGAATGCTGCTAAGCCAACACATGCTTCCAAAAAGTCGAGCGAATCCGCGCACAAATCCATAACAGAGCGAGAATCTACAACTATCACGTGCGTTGCCAGCGATTCATCAGGAGGCGGAAATTTCACAAACCGTTTATTGCGCCAAACCTTTTCTCCGATTTTTTGTTGCAATAGAATCAGTTCACCTTCTTCAGTCTGAGTCATTGCAGCGAAAACACGCGCGTTAAGCTCTTCCTCGCTGACGTTGGCCTCAATGCACTTCTGCCTCTCCTCAATTGCCTTCATTGAAGATAGAACTGTTTCCGTTATGAATGGATAATCCTCATTGGGTCCCGTTGCGGCTTCTACGGCCTTACTCTTAGCAATGCTAACCAGCTCGATCAACCAGACGTGATCAGCAGTCACCACTCGAAAGTCTACTGAGGTGTCATCGACTGTTTTATGCTCGTATTCAACTTCTGATATCCCTTTCGAGTGCAGCGCATAGCCAAATCGCAATTCGAAGAGCCCGAAGCGATCGCTCTTGTTTAAATTGCCGTCAGCGTCAGTCATTCGATTTACGAGTGGTTTAGCCCACTCCACATTTCTTAAAGCATCCCAAGCCAGTCTTGAGAATTCCAATTCGTCAACTGACAGAACATCTGAAATCGCCACGTGTCACCTCAACGGCACCCAAAAACTAAAACCTTTCCATTGCACAGTCGCTCAATCCTTATTCTCGGCACAAGGACAAGAGATATCAAGATCTGTCTGTATATGTTGTGCAAATATCGATCCGCTCAGTTCAGTCATAATCAGCAAAACGGGCGGGCTGCATTTTTTGATAAGATCGCAGCATTTCTTCAGGTACGCAATGAGTAAAGTCATAAATCTTCGGGACCCAGTTCACGACCTAATTCGGATCGAATGTCCGGTTGTCGTCAAGCTAATGGAGACTCAACCATTTCAGCGTCTTCGACGAATTCGACAGCTCGGATTAGCTTGCCTAACCTACCCGGGGGCTGAACACAGTCGGTTCACTCACTCCTTAGGCGCGTATCACCTCGCTCTGCGCATGGCCGAGAGCCTCAACCAAAATGCCGGCAAAGAGATCATTACTCGTGAAGAGCGCTCGGCACTTGGAATAGCGGGTCTTATTCACGATATTGGACACGGACCATTTAGTCACCTATTTGAAAAAGTTACGGAACGATTTCTAGGTGAAAAAGCGGCTCATCACGAGAATTGGGGCACGCGAATACTTGCAGAAGATCCGCAGCTACAAGATATCGTCAAAGGGAATCAAGAGCTTTTTAAGCTTGTGCAGCGAATATTCGACAAACTACATCGCCCGATCGTTTCAGACATTATCAGCAGCGAACTCGATGCCGACCGCTTCGATTACCTGCTTCGCGATAGCCACATGACCGGCGTGCATTATGCAAATCTTGATCTGACCTGGATTCTGCGATGCCTGGTTCCAGCTGAGGTTAAGATCTTTGGAAAGCCGCAAGAGGTGCTGGCGCTTGATGGGAAACGGGGTACGAGCGTCGTCGAATCTTATGTTTTGGGTCGACACTACATGTATAAACATGTTTATTATCACAAGACAACGCGAGCAGCCGAACAGATGCTTCGAAACGCGCTTCAGTTCGCGACCAACCAAATCGCGGACGGCAAACTGAAGGCGCCACATCCATTTTTTGAGGAGCTCGCGAGCCGGAAGGCATCCTTGGAGAACTACCTAAAGCTGGATGACTTCTTGCTCCTCGGATACATTGACCAGTGGGCCGAGAAAGATGATGACTTAGGAAAACTGTGCGCCAGATTGAAGCGGCGCCAAATTTTCAAAACGTTCTCGTACCCAGATGATTTCGATATGCGTGCGGCTGATGAAAGCATTCAAAAGATTCGAGATGTCGCCAGGAAGAAGGGCTTCAATCCGGAACTGAATGTAATTCTTGACGACCCGAGTGACATCGCGATCAAGTCTCCGACCTATTTGAAAAAGAAGGGCAAAGAGAGTAAATATCAGCCACTTTACATTCTTGAACCGACTGGAACTGCCACGGAGTTGGCGCAGTCAGATAGTTTCGTAAACACCTTGAACTTTCGAGAACGCCGAATCCATGTCCCCGAAGAGCTGCTCAAAGATGTCAAGGATGTATGGAAATCAAAATGACAAGTATTATTTTAGAGGCTGTAAGGAGGTTTGCATGGAAAGTAATGGTCGCCTCGCAAAATTAGAGTTCCTAATCTCGCAAAGCAAGGGTCTCGATTCAGATCGGCTGCAAGCGCTAGTCTTCATTGCGCAAACGCTTGGAGAATCATTCGATTATGCTTTCGATGTGCATCATTTGCGCGTATTCAGTCGTGCATTGGAAGCAGACATCGACTTTCTTTCAACTCAGACCATTTCTGACAAGTCCGATAACTCGGAAATCTCCAGATTCATTACCAAGACAACGCAGTCAGCAACGCTAGAGCAAACAGAGGCCGCTGCCGCATTTTTCTACTTTGAACAGAAGGGATATCCCTTCGCGGATATTGAGAAGTCCCTCAACGCGGACGAAAGCGTACTGCGCGGAGCCAAGGACCTTATCACAGAATTGAAAAAGTGCGGAGCGAAACAGCTTGCAGCCAGTGGTGCTAACTAAGATTAGTCAACCAGCGATTGAGCCACGTATCGATGTCCTAGCATGATACCGCGCGTGGTGAAGGCAATGGTGATGGCTGTTGCAGTAGGGTGCGCTTACTAGAGGGATGCATCTGATTCGTCATTCACGCCCTGTTTCTGTTGCTCGCCACACATAATTTGCGTCGCGCTCTACAAATGCTCGTTTTTCCAAAATCGAGTAGAGAATTGAATTGACTTCCTTCTTGTCCATTCCCAATACTTTCGCGATATCCTTTGCCATCAATCCCGTCGCCCCAGTGCTGACGACACATTGCAGAACCCTTGCGGAAAAAGGATCCAAGCCTTTCTTCGCTCCCAATTCCTTCTTCTTACTTTGTGCCGGAGCTGCTGCCTTAACTGTGACAACCGGCTTTGTAACAGGTTTGGGACTGACAGTTGCCACTGCCGGAACATTAGTTTTTTCTGGAGACCCGCTCGAAGTCGGCGATTGGGGTACTCGAATAGGTGGTGCGCTGGTATCACCGATCGCACGGCGCAACTCATCAGCGAAGCTGTTATCCAATCGAGAGACAACAACCAGGAAATCCGTTGCACGGGTCATTGCAACATATGACAATTTGCGATTTACATCCACATCACCACCATCCCACCAGGTGCCGCAAACTACTACTCGTGGAAACTCCAGTCCCTTAGAACTCTGAACTGTACATAGGAGAACTGACTCTCTGGCTGCTCCTAGTCTGGACTTCGCCGACTCTTCTGTATTGACCCAGAAATGCTCGATTCCGGATTCCTTCATTCGTCGGTTCAACCAATATCCCCGATCCTTCCCATCAGAACCTGGGTACAGTACTGCAATCCGTTGTCCTGGTCGTAAACCAATAAGTTCTTCCTGAACGACCCTCACTGTTTCGTTCACTTCCTCAACCACATTCGGTACAAACAAAAGCTTGGGAGGCGTTCCAGACCGTTTACTAGACTCGGGCGGAATCAAAGTATTTTCGTCATCAAAACTAATTTCACCCGCACTTCCGGTTCCATCGCCAAGCAAAAACGTTGATGCAAATTCAAGAATTTCCCTTGTGTTTCGATAGTTTACACGTAGCATTCGGGTTCGACCTTGGGCCTGAATCCCCGCCTGCTTCCAACTAAATTTTCGCCGAAAGATGTTTTGAGCCGCGTCTGCAACGATGATAAGGTCATCGCATCCAGGTTTTAGTAGTTTCGTCAGCAACACCAGTGCTTCCGTATTTAGGTCTTGCGCTTCATCCACCAAAATTCCATCATAACGAGAGCCATTGCCCATCTCAACAGCTTTTAGTGCAGAATTTAGCACCGCGGTAGCATCATAATTCTTGCCACCGCGCGGCGATCTCGCGCCCCCTCCGCCAGAAAGATCCCATGTAAGCTTGTCGAGATGAACTACATCAACATTCGGAAAATCTTCTAGAAGACGTCTTAGTTGTCCGCCCAATGCCTTTGTATAACAGACTACTAGATACTTATGCCGAGGATTACATCGTGCCAGTAGTTTTGCCCGAAACATCAAGACAAGAGTCTTGCCACTGCCAGCGACACCACGAATAATTCTGTGCCCATCTCCTAGGCTCTTCGCAAGTGACTCTTGATCACGATCCATAACCCTAATAACATCACAGTCTTCGGGTGGTTGAAATATTTGAAGATCTCCATCAGGCACCGTAATACGGCTAATAACAATGTCGGGTTGAACTATTCCGCGGACAAGCTTATCTACTTCTGCAGAGAATTCAAAGAAGCGAGGCGGACCCAGTAACCGACCCAATCCAGAAAGCGCATTACTCTCGTCAAGGTCCTCTCGAAAGATCGTAAAGGCCGGCGCGAATTCCTTGCCAAAGTGCCTCTTGTCTATTTCGTCTTGGGAAAGCAGCGGTAAACAGGCGCCCGGCGCAACTTGAATACCAAGCTTTGAAAGCCGCGGTTCGGCGGCGATCATTCGACTAAGCTTCTCAGCAAATTTTGCCGCCCTGGCAATCGGATTTTCAATCTTAACTTCAGTACCGTCACGAAGGAGCTGTACCTTTCCACGCTTGAAGCCAATAATACCTTCTACTTTTGCATCAAGCACTTCGAGAACAGCGATACCCCTGTCCGGTAGCCAGATGACAAAATCCGGCTTCTCACCGGTTGTATCGAAAAGCGGTTCATACCACACCACAGCATCCTGAGGCAGCGATTCCATCGACGCAGCGACTTTCCGAATAGCGTGCCGAACATCAGAGCGACTCTTTAAATTGTCGGGAATGAGTTTGGCCATCCACAATTTTCCTATCGCCTCAAAGAATAACGCTCGCGTTCTTCTTGCTCATCTATGCAAAAGACAGACGCAAAAATTGGTGCTACATTCCCTCGAATAAACACCACGGGTGCTTCTGCATCTCGTCCGCCTATAAACGCTCCCCGGTCAAGTAACGCAAAAAATCCGCCGCTTGCAACCGAAGTTTCAACGTTCATCTTTTTGCCAGATAGTTCTCCTGCTGCTAACTTAGTCGTTCGAACAGTGACTTCTTTACTGGGTTGTTCTTCCAAAACCCGCGAAACCTGAGATGATAAAAGGAATCCGTCCGGCAAGTTCAGTCGGATTTGCCTCGAACTAATCAATTCCCCTGCCAGTGACATTTGAGCAGAACTGAAGTCATCGAACCACTCGAATGGAGATTCGTTTGTTTCAAGGTCATCCAACTCCAAAGGCCGAGCGGTTCCGAACTGCGCAAAATATCCACAAACCTTCCGGGTTGGTGAACGTCCATCATGATAGTTGGAGATGAAGTGTCTATCGGCAAGAACTAGGAGC
Organism: uncultured Candidatus Obscuribacterales bacterium; assembly: GCA_964519785.1. GTDB lineage: Bacteria > Cyanobacteriota > Vampirovibrionia > Obscuribacterales > Obscuribacteraceae > Aved-18. The sequence continues at coordinate 62,287 of CAZFKB010000004.1, forward strand.
TTGCCTTTCGCGCGCGATATTCCAACATTTATTAACCTGACTGCTATATCAGGACTGTGTCCCGTTAGACGACTGGCTCTCTGCTGTGGAAAGGCGTCACATACGTCGAATATAACAATGCCTCGCTCAGCTCCCTGAAATCTATGGACTGTCGCAATTGGAATCTCAAGTTTGAGTTCCGCTGCAATTGCAGCGATTAACCGCGCTTGCGCTCTGTATGGCGTGATGATGCACACGTCGCCATTCGAAGAGGACAGGTTGTACGCCAGATTCACCGCGATTACCGCGTGCATCGGATTCATTCGCGAGAACCGTCCAGGCTTAGTTTCTTTCATGCAAACAGAGCGAAATTCTGTAGTATCTGCGAGTACGAGAGATTCACCTGAATGAGGAGACGCAATAGCGATAGGTTCAACCCGACGATCCACTCCATCAGCTGTAATTAGCCGTTCTCCATAGGACAGAAGACTAACCACGTTGCAAATTTTTGAGTGCATGCGGTACTGCTCTTCGAGCATAGTGATGCGCTGGTCTTCTACCCCATTCTCTACAGATTTAGTGACCCCAGCAATATGGAAGGAGTCCTCTCCCAGCCACTTCATCGCCAGTTCATCTTCCGATACCACTATTGGTGGCAGCTGGCGAAAGTCACCAAACTGAAGCACACGTTTCCGCGCGCGCGATGCCAATGCAGTCACGAACGGAAAATTCATCATACTAACTTCGTCGATTACGACAGTGTCTACGTTACGCTTCCAGATTCGCTCATCAATGATCGCTTTTGCGGCTGTGCAGCCAACGATAGCTGAACGCTCTATAAGCGCAGCTTCAACCTCCTTAACTCGTGCTCGCAGCGATTCAAGTTGCTGTCGTACGTCGCTCAATTGCCGTTCCAAAGATTTCGCAGTTGCAGGTGTAGTACGGCGCATCTCTGCTTGAAGTTGTTTCTTCTGCTCTTCAAGATGCTCCCATTTATCAAGCAAATCTGGTTCAGTTTGTCGCAAAATTCCGAGCACCGTCAGATACTTGTGTCTTCGTACTTCAGGATTTTGCGAAAACCCGATACGCAGAACCTTTCCTCTAGTTAGTAAGGTATGACCATCCATCGACTCTGCCACCCGCAGCATGGCGACATCCACGGCAGCGTGTGCATGGGCTATAACCAGCACGCTTTCACCCTCTTCACAAAGGGCGCGACAAACATGAGATAGGTTGGCGGTTTTTCCTGTCCCAGGAGGCCCCCATACAAAATGTATCGGCTGCTCAAGACTGTTTCTAATTGCCGATTCCTGGCTTGAATTGATGTTTTGACCAGCGCGGCGAAGATCTCTCAACGATTCGCTCACGCGGTTGGCTTTCTCAGGCATGTTGCTGGTTGTGCCAGCCAACAGATCTTGTACCAAGCCAAGCCCCGGCGCTGTTTCAATCTCGCTAAGTCTCAGCGATAACGCCTCCAAAATAAACGACAAGTCGATTACGAGCCGACCTCGCTTCACTGCGGGATCCAGTCTTTCTTTAAGCGTTAGAAGTATCTCAAACTCATCTTGCCCTATCCATGTTCCCTGAATGCGATTGAACCCGGCTGCCTTAAAGGTTACTGGCGTCTCAGGAGGAACGAGAATCTGGACCTCTGCATCAAAGCTATAAAGAAAGCCCTCTTCCGTTTCCGCGATTAGTCTAGGCCTTGCGACTTCGACATTCTTGCTGGAATCGGTTGCGGATGCGCGGATTTCCAAAGCAACGGCTTGTCGCATTTCTTCAATTGACGCTGATAGATTCAATGGATAGCCTCCACACTGGATTGATAATTATATGTGAAGGCGTTCATGACGTATGCATGCAGTCCAAATTGTCAATACGAAGGACGAAGAAACTATCATGATCTCGAACAGTCTCGCGATAAATCAACCTATGTTGACGTAATGCGCAGACACCATATACAGTGGCATAAATAGATTTGCTTTGCCCGGTAAAGGCGACGGGTAAGGCGTGCGCTGAGCATCGCGAAGGCGCGGGTTAGGCAGTGGGTTAGGCGAGAGAGCGCTGGAGGTCGTCGCCGCGTTCTTAATTTCGCGATCGCCAAACGAAAGACAAATCTCGTTGATAGTGGTTCTTCACACTCAACCAAACTGATCGCATTTTCGCTAGGCAAAGCGTTAGGCGCGACGTTTTACCCTACCCCAATAAAAAACCGGCACTTCTCTCGAAATGCCGGTCCTCTATTTCATTTTGGTTGCGGGGACAAGATTTGAACTTGCGACCTTTGGGTTATGAGCCCAACGAGCTACCAGGCTGCTCCACCCCGCGTCATTGATTTGACCTAACTAATATAACTTAGTTTCGGCACGCAAAACCAGCCGAGTCAGTCAAGATTTGCGAATGGTAACATAAACCCTGGCACCTCTCATAAACAGAAACTAATAATCATGAAAATAGTCTTGCAGCGAGTCACTAACGCCAGTGTCACAATCGACAATCAGGTCGCTGGCGAAATCAAAGACGGGCTCATGGTTTTGTGCGGCGTCGAACACGCCGATACAACCAAAGATAGCGAGTTTCTCGCTCAGAAAATGGTCGACCTGCGCATCTTTTCGGACGACGAGGGCAAAATGAACCGCTCATTGCTCGATATCAAAGGCGAAGCGCTGATTATTTCGCAGTTTACGCTCTTTGCCGATTGGCTCAAAGGTCGCAGACCTAGCTTTCTCAAGGCTGCACCGCCCAAACAGGGCGAAGAGCTTTACCTGCATTTCGTCGAGCAGGTGCGCGCAAAAGGCGTAAACGTAGCCACAGGGCGCTTTGGCGCCGATATGAAAGTGGCGCTCACAAATGACGGACCGGTAACTTTAATCCTGGACTCTAAAGAGAAATTCCAGTAAGGAAGCCACCTTTCGTAGTATATTCATCAAGTTTCACTGAACGCGAAGGCAAATTCACATGACAACCGGGCAATTCTCAAAAAGGCTCAAGTACCCGCTTTTAACCGCAGCAATATTTTCGATTCTTCCTTGTAACTCGAGTTACGCCCAAGGACCGCTCGACAGTATCGACTTTAGCGATGGACTCAAACCGGTGCCTTTCGTGCGCGGCGGCAGCAGCCTTACCGACCCTTCAAAAGTCAATCCAGTCGAAACAGACGACGAGCTTGAAAAAGAAAGCAAAGACACCCTTTCAGACGATGCGGCTGCTGAGTCGCCCAAAAAAGCTTCGGAAGATTCAAAAGACGACGACGAAGAGGAAGAAGGATCCGCCAAAGAGAACCAAAAAACACTGCTTGAATCTGAGCGCAATCTGATTAAAGCAGCAGAACAAGATTTGGGTGCAAAAACACACGAAGACCCGACTATAACTTTGAATCGCGTCAAACTGTTAATGAAAAAAGGGCACTACACACTGGCTCTAAAAGAAGTGAACAAGTGCCTCATGTATGACAAAAATAACTGGAACGCACGTTTGCTTGGTGCCATGTGTCTGCAAGCGCAGGGGCGCAACCGCGAAGCTATCAAACGCTTTAAAGAGTATCTGGATCACACGCCAGACGACGTTCAAGCCAACATCAATATTGGCACCATATATAGAGCCGAAGAAGAATACGAAGAAGCAGCAAAACATTATCGCAAAGCAATCGCCAAAAACTTCTATTCGCTAGAAGCGCACTACAACCTGGCAAATGTATTAATGGACGAAGGCAATCTGCGCGAAGCTATCAAAGAGTTGCGCATTTGTCTCAAGCTCAATCCAAAAAATGCTAAAGTGCACAACAATGTCGGCGTGCTCTTCTTGAAGCGTGGATATTATGAAGACGCGCTCGACGAGTTTACCCGCGCATCAAGACTCGATCCGGCAAACAAAGATTATCAAAACAATTTGGCTGCAGTTAAACAAAAAATGAAAGCGCAAAAATGAGTTTTCTCATTGTCCTTGGCGCTTTGTGCCTGCTCATGTTTGTTGCGTATCGTGGCTACAGCGTCATTTTGTTTGCGCCTATATGCGCGCTTCTGGCTGTTGTTCTGACCGATCCTAGTTTGGTCCCGCCAGTGTTCACCGGTGTCTTCATGGAGAAGCTAGTTAATTTCTTGCGTCTCTATTTCCCCGTCTTTTTGCTTGGTGCTATTTTTGGCAAAATGGTCGAGATGAGCGGCTTTTCAAAGTCTATCGTGGCTGCGGTCATTAAGCTGCTTGGAAGCGAACGCGCAATGCTTTCTATTATTCTTGTGTGTGCGCTGCTTACGTATGGTGGCGTTTCGCTTTTTGTCGTAGTCTTTGCTGTTTATCCGTTTGCAGCTGAGCTATTTAGACAAAGCAATATTCCCAAACGATTGATACCAGGCACCATAGCGCTTGGTGGCTTTACTTTCACTATGGATGCGCTTCCTGGCACACCACAGATTCAAAATATTATTCCTACCACATTTTTTCATACTACAACAACAGCCGCACCGTGGCTTGGAAGTATCGGCGCGCTATTTATTTTGACCTGCGGTCTTTTGTATTTGAACTGGCGACGCAAAGATGCCCAGAAAAAAGGCGAAGGTTACGGAGATGTCCTTCATAACGAGCCCGAGCATTACGAAGACGAAAAGCTAGCTCATCCGGCAATTGCTCTTTTGCCACTACTGGTGGTGGGAGTGATGAATCAGGTTTTCACAAGACTCATTCCTCAATTTTATGGTACCACCACGCACACAGCTCAATTAGCCGGTCATGCAAAACCGCTTGTGACCGACATTGCGTCTATAACTGCTATCTGGGCAGTCGAAGGAGCACTGCTTTTAGGCATTCTCACAATAGTTGCATTTGCTTTCAAACAAATCAAAGAACGTTTTGCCGAGGGCAGCAAACCAGCAATTGCAGGCGCTCTACTTGCAAGCTTGAATACTGCTTCTGAATACGGATTTGGCGCAGTCATTTCTGCCATGCCAGGATTTGTCCTGCTCACACAGGCGTTGCGCGCGGTTCCAAACCCACTTATAAACGAAGCAATAACAGTCACCACACTTGCAGGTATTACAGGCTCTGCGTCAGGCGGCATGAGCATTGCACTTGCTGCGATGTCTGGCGATTTTATCCAGGCGGCAACCCAGGCGAATATCCCGCTTGAAGTAGTGCACCGCGTCGCCTCAATGGCATCTGGCGGCATGGATACTCTTCCACACAACGGCTCGGTCATTACTGTTCTTGCAGTGACCGGTCTCACGCACAAATCGTCTTACCGCGATATTTTTGCCATTACTTGCATAAAAACAATGGCAGTGTTTTTTATTATCGCAGTTTATTACTTGACCAAATTGGTCTAATTCAACCGAACGCCAATCTAGTTCAACTGAACGCCAAGATCATTTGTCAGTTGCAATTCGAGCTCTTGTCCGGGTGCAAGGCTTACATTGTCTCCTTGCGAAAAGAGAGCAATCGCAGAGCTTCCAAGCGCAGTCGCTACAGCCGGTGCGCCAAGTGTGGCTATGTTTGCAGCAAGCAAGGCATTGTTATTTTTGCCGTCTTCGTTAAGTCCGGTGACGCTGCGAACATTCTTTTCGACTCTGGTACCAAAACTGGTGCCTGGATCTAATTCGCCTTTTTTGTTAGTCATGCCTTTTTTGAATTCGAGCATTGCATCAAGCGGAGTAACGTCACCAGCAGGTGTGACCATTTGCTCCAGTCTCAAGCCAATTTTGGCAGCACGACTCAATAGACGAGGCTTCACCACATTGGCTACGCGTCCGCGTACTAAAGTCCCGCGCGGTAACAAAAGTGTAGTTCCAAGATACATGTCGTCTTTGACATGGGCTTCGAAAATATCGCCTGGTTTGCTGGTTCTTGCATCTACTGCACTTTCCAGAACCAGTTTGAATCTTGTTGCAACAGGCACTGTAGACGACGATAAATCGGCTCGAAGTGCGGTTCCTGTCCCTCCATTGCCGTTAAGACTTGGAGCGGGAGCGGCATTAAAACTCTGCTGACTTGCGGCAAAGTCTGGAACGTTTTTTGGGTCCATGGTTCCTGCTGGAGCCAGATTTTTACCGGCTGCAGGAGAATATCTGGGTAAGCGCGAATCGCCCTGCCTGTAAGGTGCAGCGTCTGCCGACACAATGGCGCTGCTTGAGAGAATAAATGAAATAGCAAGCACTATTTTCAAATTTT
>CAZFKB010000005.1:0-62288 GCA_964519785.1 uncultured Candidatus Obscuribacterales bacterium
GACGAAATCATCAGGGTTTTGAGACCCTTGACGAAATCGACCGCCTTCATGGAAAGGAAACGGGGGGATCTGACCGAAGTAACTTGCCGAAGCGAATAAGCTTCGAATACTTCGGTCAGACCAAGAATCAAGCAAGTCCGTGGGAGGACATGAGATTCTGAACCCGCTTCGCAAGCTCACCTTCTGGAAGCTCCTTTGTGAGGATCTCCTTGGTGTAACGGCGAGCGATTGTTGTCGCCGCTTTGAGCTTATCTCCTTTCAAAAGACCTTCGCGGGTGAAAACCGCTACAGCCTGACAGAACGCTTCCATGACGGCCTTCCATTTCTGGTCGGCAGAGAGGTCGAATTCCAGGGTTTTGAAAAAGAGAATGTCCATATCGACATGAATAACAGGATCGCCGTTACGAACGAACGTTGGCAAATCGTTATCCACATCGGGCAGACAATTGTCTCCACACATCCATCGCCATAAGCGCGCGATGCGCCGACCCATGCGACCTCTGTCGTCACCGACGTCGCATGCCACAATTTCGCGATGCTTAGCTCCAAAAATTCGAAGCGGCACTTCGATTGGACAGCGACCACCTTTGCCGAGGAAGCCGTCGTAGAGATCGAGACCCTTGTAACGCTGTGAGTCCATGATGCCGGGAATGGCACACGTAGCGAGAATCGCGGTACTCACAGGTGCGGGACGTCGATCAAGAATGCGCAGAACACCGTCTTCAGAGACGATGTAAACTCCGTTTTCGGTGAAGAACACCTCGGAGTCTTCGGTCACAGCCGAAGTCCAGAAGCCTTTAGGCCATTCTTCCACACCGTCTTTGTTGAGCGCCATCTCACGGATGAACTGCCCAAACTTAGCGGTTGTGTAGACACCCTTAATTGGGCGAGAGCGCCTGCTTTTGTGCGCGTCGGAACCGGTAGGAATTCGCAGTGCTTTGCGAGCAGCTTCCAAAGCTCCTTTCAAGTGGCGACGCTGAGCAAGTTCCAGAACGACTTTGAACCAATTACCTCGCTTGGTTTCAAGAAGCGAGTCAAAGTCCAGGGCAAGTGCCATTTTCAAACACTCTACGGCACTGCCAGTCTTGGCGTAAACGTAAAGCGTGATGGCGCTGCCCGAAATCCCTCCTGTCGATTTGTACTCAATGCCAGCAAGTTCGCTAGCAAGAAGCACGCCGCAGGAGGCCAAGATTGCTCTGGCACCTCCGCTCGAACCTGCAAGATGAAGCAGATTAGAAGGCGGCGGTGTCTGAGTCGTGACCTTCTTGGTCATTTTGTTCTCCAGACACAGTCCCCTTTTCGCAAGCTTTGCGAAAAGAAGCGTTTAATTTATGGGGTTTGAATTGAAGTAAAAGCGTTTAGAAACGGAAGAATAAAATGGGGCTTGATACTAGAAAACAGTTCTTGCCTAGTTCAATCTTTCAAAATTAGTAATTAGTCAAAAAGCTGATATAAAGCCAGGAATAACTGCATGACATATTCAGTTACAGTTATCACACCTAATTCATCTTGACTACTTTCAATATTCCCAAGTGCTGACAACGTTTTCGGGCTTTTATGAACTTCGGTTAAAGCAGTTGTGGCCTTATTTGAACTGCAGTTTATTAAAGCTTTTGCCAGGAAGTTTTAAGCCATATTGAATTCAAGCTGTAAGACCAGTTAGCTTGCATGCACCTTTTCTTTTCTTCTCATACAAATTTCTTCTCTCCGCAAGTTCTCAACGCTAACTTCTAACCCTCCGCGCCATCACATTTAGTGGCACGGAGAGATCTAAGAACACTCAAACAGGAAAGAAGCACATTAATGACGACTTCAACGGAAACACTGGTCCGTCGTTTCTGGTCGCACGTTTTCGAGCGCCCTCAAGCAACGGCCATGATGGTGAAGAATCTCTGCACTGACGAAACTATGTTCTTCACCGGCCTGGCAGAACCGGCAACCGCCTCGGTTGTCGCCGCCAAGCAGCCTCCCTTCCGGAAGCTCAACTGGCAGACCGTCGGCTATCTCGTCGCCGAAATGATGATTTTCCTCCAGAAGATGGAGGTCTCTCGCGGCTCCAAGGTCGCGATTCTTGCTTGGAATAGCCCGGAATGGGTTTGGGCCGACCTCGCCATCCAGTCTCTGGGTGCAGTGACGGTGCCCATCTATCCCAACTCGAGCCCTGAGCAGGTCAATTTCATCCTCAAGGACTCCGATTCCATCCTCTTGCTCACCAATTCGCAAGAGCAGGCAGCCAAGGTCGATGCTTCCACCCAGGTTCCGGTGGCGCTCTTTTCTTCGGCTCTCTGCGCGGCGCCAGACTACCAGGCGTGTGAGCACGAGGACATCCACATCGGCGGAGAAATCATCAATCCCGATGCACTCAATCTCCCGAGCCGCATGCGCGTCCAGGAGATTATGCTCGACTTCATGATGAATACCGAGAAATTCCTCGGTATCGCCGGCGATGACATCGCTACGCTCGTCTACTCTGCCGGCTCGACTGGCATCCCCAAGGGTGTCATCATCCGTCATCGCAACATCTCGGGCTTCTGCCCGTCGCTGATGCGTCACGGATTCGCCTTCAAGAGCGACGATTTCTATCTGGGTTACCTGCCGCTCGCTCACATCTACGAGCGCCTCAACGGCACGTATCTCTGCCTCTGGCACGCGGTTCCGTCCGCGTACTGCTCGGTCGAGGAGATGGCTGAAACAGCCACCACCCTCAAGCCGACCATTCTGCTTGGCGTTCCTAAGGTCTGGCGCAAGATCCGCGACTCCGCTTACAGCGAGTTCGAACGGACTCTGTCGCCCAAGAACTCTGGCATCGGCGCCAAGCTCAAGGCCTGGATTCTGTCCTGGTCCTTGAATCAGAAGAAGCCAGGCTTGAAGCGTTCGATCGCTGACAAGCTCGTCTTCAGCAAGGTCCGCGCCAAACTTGGCGGCCGCGTTCGCCTGATGCTCTCAGGCGGCGCCGCGATTCCCGCAGATGTGCTCGATTTCTTCGCACTCATGGGATGGACTCTGCTTGAAGGCTACGGCGCCACCGAAACCTGCGGCGGCATCGTGGTCAATACTCCCGAGAACAATAAGCCGGGCTCTCTCGGGAAGCCCATAGACTGTGTTGAGCTCAAGATTGTCCCCAAGGACGGTCTTGAGGAAGGGGTTGGCGTCATTTTCGTCAAGGGCGAATGCATTACCTCCGGGTACTGGAAACGCGACGAGGACAACGCCAAATCATTCGATAGCGATGGCTACTTCAACACCGGCGACCTCGGCAAATTCGATGCCGATGGTTATCTGCACTACAAGGGGCGCGTCAAACGCCTCAACAAGAATGACGGTGGCAAATACTGGGCCACCGAGAAGATCGAGAACGCTTTCGAAGGCTACAAGGACGGCGACCTGATCCATTACGTGGTTCCGGTCGGCGACAACATGCCCTTCGTCGGCGCGCTCTTCTTCCTCAACCTCTCGAAGGCTCGCAAGATTGCCGGCGCCGTTCCCGCGGGTCAGCAAGATGCTGTTTACTTCGCTACGCATCCCGCCATCCTCAAAGAGGTCGCCTCGATCGTAGCGCACGTCAACCAGGGCCTCGAGCAGCACGAGACGGTCAAGCAGTTCGAAATCGTCCCGGTCGAAGCGACTGTGGACAACGGACTGCTCACCAACAAGTTGAGCATTCGCTCTGAAGAAGTGATGAAGCGTTACGCGGCGCTCATCGACGCAATTTTCTCGCGCAAGAAGTAATCGATAACAGGCGAAAGAGCTTTCGGGCTCTTTCGTTCTTCCTCGAAATGAAAGGGTTCAACGATGAATCAAGTTATGGGTATCATTTTCTTTCTTGGAGGAATCGTCGCAGTTGTCTGCGGAATGTTCGATTTCAGCCTGGCCTCACTTTCCAATACGGAGTCTGGCCTCCTGATCTTCAAGGTTATCACCTTGAGCTTCGCACTTCCTGCTGCCATCGTCGGCGGTATCATCCTCTGGTATGAGGGAAAACGACCCTAGCCTTTTACATTCATCCAACCAAGGAAAGAACAAACCAATGCAAGCACTAAACGCGGTGCTTTCCCTACCATTTCCACCATACATGACCGTGGCGATTCTCGCCGTGGCTCTTTTCTGTTCCGCTATTGCGTTCATCTTCGCGCACAAGCGGGCCAACCAGGCAATCATTTGGGTGGCATCTGTCGCCGCGATTGTGTTCGTCTTCGTCGGTGGGCATTTCCTGCCTCCCGCCGCGGTATCGACACTCGCTGGCATGAGAGCGACTCTTGATGGTGCGGCACTCAGCTTCCTCATGCTGATGCCAATCTTCACCATCTTGAGCGTGATCAAACCGCCAAGAAATGACGACGGTGGCGTTCCACCTATGGGCTAAGTCAGCCCTGGAATAGCGCCATAACTTAGGGGAGGTCGATTCGGATTCTATCCGAGTCGACCTCTACCCTTCGCTTTTAAAGCCTTCTTACTATAATGCATGGTAGTGACCAAAAAAAGGAGCGATTTAATCAATTTGCATTAAATAAGAGTACAGCTACGCTAAGCATTAAAGCTCATATTTAATAACTGTTTTTGAAATTAGAGCCTAAAAAGACAGTCCCAGGACCAAGCTCTTATTGTTTTCACAAGCTGCATTTATATAAGCTCGATTTATATCTCTCTCCTAGACTTCAACCGGGAAACACGCCACCAAGCATCTTAACCGACTAGCAATCTGCGCATTCGCCACGCTTCCGTGTGGTGTCGTAGATGGTGGCATGAGAGATTTTGTTCAACATCTAACCTGAAGGAGGCGGCGATGAAAAACGCTGTTCTTAATACCCGCCTTGAAAGCAAAACCAGGGGAAGGTTTCACCTGGTTATCTCGGGCGGTGGAATCAAGGCTCTTATCGCAGGACTCGGTGCCATCATGGGCTTGCACAGCAAGTTCAAGTGGAAGACCATCGGTGCTGTGAGCGGAGGCACTATCCCGGCTGTGTTCTATGCCGCGGACTTATCTCTGCGTCGAATGCTGTCGCTCTTGATTGCCTACGAGTTCGATTCTCTGGTCCAGCGCATCGAGCATCCGCTCAATGTGATTCGTCACTATCTGGGGCAGAAATCGGGCGAAGTGATTCCGATGCGCGCCATCATGTGCTCGGTTTCGCTAGGCGAACTGATCGACAAATATGTGCCCGAGTGGCCAGCCAAACTCTGGATTATGGCGGCTGCAGAAGTTCCAGGAAAGGGTCGCTGTCAGGTCCTTTTCACCGCCAAGGGAGTCTTCCTCTACGAGGCAAACGGAACTTGTACTAAGCTTTCGGACGAACCAGCTCCAGTAGGACTGGCAGTTCGAGCCAGTATCGCAATCCCTGGCGTTATCGGCGCCGTCCAGTTCATGGACATGTATCTCTTCGACGGGATGCTGACCTGGGATGGACGTATGCCGATTGGCTTGGTGGCGCGGCATTACAAAGTCCCTTGCTGGAAAATTGTAGCGGTGAACATTGACGGGAACTGCAAGAAGTTCATTCCCCGTCTGCAGAAGCGTTACATGGAATACTGGCGAGGGGTTGCAACCCGCAACATCAAGACGCTCAGCGATTGGGCGGCTGAGGGCGTAAAGGTCATTGATCTCGATATCGATGAAATTGGCGCACTCGAGCTGGAGCTAACTGCCGCACAGAAAAAAGCGGCTGTTCGCAAGGCTTACGAACTGGTCGGAGACTGCATGCTATGAAGACACCTCAATTCGAAATTTCGGTGTCAACACGAACAGGCAGACTCCGACGCAACTTGGTAATACTCATTCGACCAAACTTGAGATGAGGGACGGTTTGAAACCGCTGTCCCTTGTCTCAACTTTTTAAATGGGTTTTATTATTTAATATAGTAAAAACACTTGATTTTATATTGGTCAGAAAAATACACCTTTAGGTACAATTTCAGGGTTCCCTTATCTCTGAGCATTCGCATGTCATTCAAAAAACAATTATTACTTTCCGCCTTATTGAGTTTTTCTACCATGTGGAATCAAGCTCTGGCACTGCCCTCTGAGATAACAATTCCGTCCCAGCTGCCTGACAAAATAACTACTGAAGCAGCTGCTAATATCGTTTACACCCAAGATGGCGAATTCACCAAAGCCTTGAATATTCCTACTTATCAGTGGATGCCTACAGACGAGAGTGACCTCAAAGCGGTAGTAATAGGTATTCATGGTTTGACTTTGCACGGACGCCGATTCAGGGTCCTAGCACGTACCCTGGCTCAATACGATATCGGTTTTGTATCAATGGACATGCGAGGTTTTGGGCGATGCCGTTTTGACGACGAACAAAAATTTTCTAGTAAAACTGACAACAAAGCAAAAATAAATCACGAGAAAAGCTATCAGGACATTGTTGCTCTAACAAAACTTGTAAATGCTAAATACCCAAACGTTCCAATTATTGCCATGGGTGAAAGTCTTGGTTGTACTTTCTGCGTCAGGCTGGCAGCAGAGAATAAACAACTTATCGAAGGTATTGCACTAAACGCTCCCGCAGTAAAAGTGAATGCCAAAATGTACGCTGACCCCGGCGAATTGGCACAAGTAGCAAAAGGCATTCTGCTCACCAAAACAGGCACTATAAGTCTTAAGACGTTCATTACTAAACTTGTTTCCACGCGCCAGGAAGTTGTAGACGAAATGATGGAAGATCCCCTGATTTTGAAAAAAATTCAAATTTCAGACCTTTTATCAACCGATATATTTGTCGACAAAACAATCAAATATGGCAAACAGACTGATCCTCGCCTCGCCGTTCTTATAATGCAAGGAAGTGCCGATGGTTGTGTAGCACCAAAAGCGGTGACTGATTTGATGGCAGCAATGCCTTCTGCCGACCAGACTTTGCGCTGGCTTGGAAAAGTTGGACATTTGCAATTCGAAACAAGCTTTGTTCGCTCGACAGTCATAGATGCCCTTGGAGACTGGCTTAACGACCACAGTAACGATGCAGATAGTGAACGCAAAAAACTGGAAAAATGTATTGTTGACGTTGGCGGTGTTTTAGTCAAATAGTGAAGGCGGTTTACTATTGTTAATAGTAAACTTAAAAACAATAAAAGAAATCTGAGTAGGAAAGCTTGTAAAAGCCTTCACTTACCCAGATTTCTTTTCCTTCAATGTCAGCGACGCAATAGCGAACGCAAGGATCCAAACAGCCATTTCAAAATTGTGACCGGCAATTCGAGGATGAAAGCCAGTCCGGCCATAAGCTTGACTGCAAGTCCGAGAATCGGCTCGCCAAGCGAATGCAAGAAAGTCATCTTTGAATAGACAATGCCAGACCCGAGTATGGCGATGATAATTGCAAACTGAGTAATTTCGCCAGGCTTATGATGGAAGAAGTATTCCACCCCGATCTGACAGCCAATATAACCGACAATCAAATATGCAAGTGACGCCAGAACAGGAAGCCTGTCGACTACCCGCATAAAGACCTTGCTTGCCATTGCCATAGTTGCGATACCAGCAATCACACCAACTACTACAACCCACATTTTGGGCGAAATGGCGACAGCAGTCACGATGTTATCGATGCCGAAAACAAGATCCAGGATTGCAATATCCAAGATCACACGCGTGAAACTTGGTTGAATGACCGCAGCATTATTCACACCGTGTACACGAGCAAAATGATCGCACGTCACCCAGACCAGATATAGTCCGCAAACTAGCTGAATGATGGGATATCTTAAAAGAATGAAAACCACACTCAAAGCGAAAAGCCTGAACACCATCGCCAGGATATAACCCCAGAAAAGCGCTCTGTCTCTCATACGAGAATCTTGTAAAACTCTTGCCTTAGTGGCGATGATGAGAGAATTGTCTACCGACAAAAGTCCCTCAATTAGAATGATTGAAAAGATTGTTGGCATTGCTCGCCAAAACTCTTCGAGCGTTGGGAGGTGGGCAAGGATGCTTTCAAGCATCTTGATGTCCTTTCCTATTTCTATAACGCAATTTCCGGTCGCGCAGAATAACCGATCTCTCACTCACAGAGCCAGATCAACCAACTGCAAACGTCTGCAGTTAGTTGACTTTCTTTCGACTTTATTTCTGGACTTGTAAGTTGCTTTTAGGAAAATTAGGAGATGACGAACACTAGAAAAACATCCCTACAATAGTCAATACACTTTTAGCTATTAAACTTCGTCCAACTGCGCTAGCTCTTGGCTTTCCTCGCTTGCTGTCAAGCGTTAGTGGTTTCATTAAAAATCAAATTTTGGACTAGATCTACTTACCAATATTTATTTAGGCTCTATGGGTTCTTTTTCTCTCTTTTTGAGTTTGACAACCCTACACCACATCTACCATACAGAAATTTAAAAAAGGATTGCATACAATGCAAACCACTTCTCAGCTGCTTCCCTTTCTCTGGGCAGTAGCAGTTTCGGCCGGTATTCTGGCCAATCATTTCACTTCAAACATCAATCCCAAGTTCTTCTCTTTCAAAGGAGTTGGTCTTGCTCTTGCAACACTTGCTGGCTCCATCGTGGTCGCTAAATCGTCTGCGTCTATGCCCCAGTGGCAAGTTGCACTGACGTTCGTCACCTATGCTCTTGCTGGTTATACCGGCGGCATCATAAGTTTCTACACTCGCAAACTCTTCAAGAACTAGGTAATACCACATTTGGTGCCTGATGCAATTAAGGGCATCGCCACCCTAATGATAGTAAGACCTTGTTTTGACCAATAGTTCGGAAAGGCAGAACTGAATAACCGTTCAGTTTTGCCTTTCTCCCTTCCCCCAGGTCAGGTTGTGACGAAGATCAAGCGCTGTTAGCATACAAAAATGAAACTCTGCATTTTATTGTTCATCGCCCTTCTACTACTTATACTAGTCGACAACAAACTGTTCGCGAGTAACGATAATTCAGTACCAGACCAACCCGTAATTAAATTCAATCATGAGTCTACCGACCTGGGGAAAGTGAAAGAAGGTGCCATCTTATATCACTCTTTCAAAGTCAAAAACATCGGTGGAAAAACCTTACAAATTGCAGAAACTAAGTCTACTTGCGGCTGTACTGTTCCTGTAATAAAAAAATCTGTTTTGCCTCCTTTCGAAAGTACAACACTGAAGGTTCAAATTGACACTTCTATGAAACAGAATAAAGTGATTAAGACTTTGGATGTTTTGAGTTCAGATCCTAAAAGACCAAAAGTAACCTTATCTATTGCAATGGATGTCGAAAACCGACACAAAAAACTATCTCAAAAATCCAGAGCTAAAATTCTGACAGAAGAGAAGTGCATGAGCTGTCATGTCTACAAAGGTGTTGGCACTTTTGGAAAAGACTTATATGAAGCCGACTGTGCCATGTGTCATGCTTCAGATGGCACGGGAGCTTCGGGTCCAAATCTTTTACTTGGTGGATACAAAAATGCTGAATTAGTTCAATCTCGTCGCAAGATAATTGCTTGCGGAAGCACTATGAATAACTCAATGCCTGGATTTGAATACACCTGCGGTGGACCACTTTCAAAAGAACAAATTGACTCCTTGATTGAATATCTCAAAAACTTGAGCGAGTCTTACTAAACATAATAGTAGAATCATCTAAAAAAT
This sequence comes from uncultured Candidatus Obscuribacterales bacterium, assembly GCA_964519785.1. Taxonomy (GTDB): domain Bacteria; phylum Cyanobacteriota; class Vampirovibrionia; order Obscuribacterales; family Obscuribacteraceae; genus Aved-18. Next base: position 9,585 of record CAZFKB010000005.1, read on the forward strand.
TAGTTGGACGCAAAAACATTTCTGTTTTCGCGTCCAACCAGATTACCTAAAATGCCTCAGTTCAGGACGGAATATTCCATTTCCGCCAGAACAGAAGCTCATTCAGCCGACCATTGCGCCAGAGGTCGAAACCTTTCCAGGCGCAGGCGAACACCGCGACGAACGCGAGCTGCTGCCAGGTGACGCCCAGGAACAGCAAGAGCGCAGCGAGCAGAATCACCTGAACGGTGATTTTCGCAAGCAAAATCTTGCGCCAGAGGGCAGCCTGAGCAGGAGTTTTGATCTCCACTGCAAAGCGGGGATCGAAGGGATGACGCTGAGTATCGGGATGGGGAGCCATTTAGGTCCTCTCTTTGATTGATTTTCTTGGTAAAGAGGGGCAAAGGATCTGAGGCTAGCGCTTCAGACGTTCAGCCAGTGCAACTCGGCTTTCACCTTGCCGTCGGGCGAATGGAGCACGATGCGAGCCAGAGAGGATCCGGCATCGACATGCTTGATGTTGAAGCCGAACGAAAGCAGCTTCTTGACCGCCGAAACTCGGTGAGCAGGCTGATTGGCCAAAGCCAGATGCTGCTTGCACTGAGACTCGATCTCCACCTCCGAAACGAGCGTCTTGGCGAAAGCCGCTGCGTCGGGAAGAAGAAAACAGATCTCAATGGCGTCGTTGACGTTGCCTTCGTCGATGGCGAAAACCATCGTTTGCCGGCTCGCCTCCTCGATGAGCGTGTCGACGTGACCGCGGGCAGCGATGCCGGCAAGACCGTCGTATGCCTGACCCGCCGAAAGCGAGTTGGCATTCTTGCGCACATTGACGAGACGATAGGGCACCACCGCCGCAACACCGTCCTTGTGCGTCCAGGAAGTGAGCTCGACCACCAGGTCGCGCATCGTCGGCGGGAGTTCCTTGGCGTAATTCAGCATGCTGTGCGAAAACTCGTTGGACGAGCGTCCGCAGCCATGACAGAGAACACGCTTGTATTCGCCCGGGACAGCCATGTAGGGCTCCTGGGGACGACCATCGATGACACAGACGGGGCAACAAGCGAAACCGCTCAGAATGCGTCCCATCTTGGGGGTCTGCGTGTTGGCAGAAAGATTGCTCATGCTTGGATTTCCTTTCCTAGCGTTTGTTTACGTGAGAGTTAGAATTACCGCTGTCCAACTTATCCTCGCGAACGTGTCTACCTTTCTCGCTCTGTGTGAGATACAAGAAAAGAAAAACTAGTCTGTTAGAGATTTTGGCTGGAAGCTATCGCGGTAAGAATTAAAGAAACGGTACTCGTATCTTTGAAAAATCAAGCTCTTCTAAACAACTAATATTTATGACATCTATCCATTTATATTGAGCTAGTTAGCGCTAGCTAGCACCTCTTGACAAGCATCCCTCAAGTGAGGGATTGAATAAATACAGAATTGTCGTGATGCCACCAGCTGGCGTTTCAGCCAAACTGGTAATAGCCGACGAGGGTACCGCTATGACTAACAAATTACTTGATGCTTGCAAGAACATGTTAACAAAGTGTTTTGCAAAAGAAGATGTCAATCAAGAAGAGCGCATTCAGTCCGCTCGTATTACTTCCACTCGATTACAAGCGTTGGAGCGCTTACGCGAAAATTCTCCCTGCACTCCTGAATACAAACTAAAAACTACAGTCACTCAAACAGGCAGATCTTGTGACGACCTTATTGATCTCGATTTTGGAATGTAGATTACAGCTCTAACTAATTTACTTTGCTTGTACAGGCATCAACAGATACTTGTAGCAGTCATCGCCTACACCTTTGAGAATGAGCGGTTTTAACGAACCTAGCATTTCCAGGCGCACCTCATCTGATACCAATCGCTGAAGAACATCAAGGAAATATTTGACATTAACGGCAATGTCTAAGACCTGCCCCTCATACTGGATTGATACTTCTTCCTGGGCTTTACCAATGTCTGGAGTATTAGCCGTAACATGCGCTGTTTGATCTTCAAAATGCAATTTAGCCAAATGTGTTCTGTCATCAGACATGATAGCCACACGCTCGATAGCTTTCATCATTTCTTCGCGATTAAAAACAGCTAGATACTTGAATTCAGACGGAAATAAATCCTGATACTTGGGATATTCTCCACTGATTAATCTTGTAGCAAGACAGTGACGCTCGGTCTCAAATGTTACTTGACCATCTGAAAATCCAACTCTAACTTCTTCGTTATTTCCATTTTTTTGAGACTGAGAATAGTTATCGAGAGTACGAATAACTTCAGTACATGCTTTGGCAGGAATAATGACTTTTAGCGTCGCAGCTTTGTCTAAAGTAATAGTTGAAGCTTTACCTTCTCCTTCTACTTCAGCTTCTACACTTGTATCGGTGCCTGATTTAGCTGGAGAAATGACATTCAATTTTTCTTGTCTATGTGCCATACGGCTACCGTCTGTAGCTGTTGCTTCTAGCACACCATCCTGTAAAACCAGAAAAACACCGCCTAAAATACTGCTAGCGTCATAGCTTGCTGCAGCGAAAGCAGTTTGAAACATTGATTTCTTCAATACTTCAACCGGCATTACATAAGCTTGTTCAGGACGTTGACTAATTGTTTTAGGATAATCATCGAAAGAAAGTCCAGTAAGAGTGAATTTGGATTTGCGACACGATATTGTGGCTGTCAGAGTGTCCATTTCAATTTGACAAGAAACAAGATCGTCAGGCAATTTAGAAACGATCTCAAGCATTTTGCGACCAGGAAGAGTGATTGCTCCTTGTGTATAAACTACGCCAGCTACCAAGGTTTCAATTGAAAGATCCAGATCTGTGGCTTTGAACTTGATTGATGTTTCACCTTGAGTCTCAATCGCTACATTATTGAGAATAGGCTGTACCACACGAGTAGCCAGTGCGCTTGTGACATCTTTTAGTGCACGCACGAGCGTTTCTTTCTGCAGGGCGAAATGCATATGCCTTACCTCAGTTCTTACTATGTAGACATCTTAAAGAGTAACTCAAATCAACGAGTTGCGTTCATTTCTGCTCGGTTAACTTTGCTCAAACTGACACGGTCTTTTTTGTTTGTATTGCTGCTTTGTTATTTAAGTAAATATCTAAATAGAAGTAGTAGGGCAGCGAAATTTCTGTAGATAAGTGGCTTCGACGCACTAGTAGTGGACTTTTTGCTTGTGCATAAACTGTTCGAAGTCTGTCGAGCTTTTTGCAATAACATTTGAGGTAATTGATTTTGACACAAGATAATTACTTCGAGAAAACACGTTGTCTACACGCTTTGAACAAGTGGTTCAAACACCGAGTTTTTTGCTTATCATTGAAACCATTGAGGCAAGCTCAGGGTCTTCGCTTATGAGCTTTTCAATACGTTGATAAGCGTATAGTATGGAGGTGTGCTTACGATTGCCGAAAGCCTCTCCAATCCTTGGATAACTGAATTTTCCAATCTCGTATGACAAATACATAGCCACATGTCTAGCAATGGTTATATCTTGAGAACGTTTACTAGAGCGAAGTTCGGAAGGTTCCACTTTATAAGCATCAGCAACTGCATTAATAATGGTTTCTAAAGAGAGTACTGTCTTTTTGATTGGTGCACCGCCACGCTGCAAAGCGTCCTGGACCGTTCTCAAATCCATGGGTGCGCCCATGAGGTTAGAATAAGCGTAAGCACTTATTAGAGCGCCTTCCATTTCGCGAATATTTTTAGTACTAGTGGAAGCTATGAATTCAAGTACATCGTCACTAACAGTCATCTGTTCTAAAATGGCTTTTTTCTGCAAAATAGCAATTCTAGTCTCGAGATCGGGCAGCTGAATATCAGCTATCAGTCCCCATTCGAAGCGACTACGTAAGCGCTCAGTTAAGTGAGAAAGGGCTTTGGGAGGTCTGTCAGACGAGAGTACAACTTGTTTGCCAAGATCGCGCAAGGCGTTAAAAGTGTGGAAAAATTCTTCTTGAGTCGATTCTTTTCCTTCGATGAATTGGATATCGTCAACAAGAAGAACGTCAACCTGTCTGTATCTCTTACGAAAGTCAACCATTCTGTCTTCGCGAATAGAAGTGACAAGGTCGTTAGTAAAGCGCTCACAGCTTATATATCGAACTTGAAGATGAGGAGAGCTGGCAATTATTTCATGGCCAATCGCTTGCATTATGTGGGTTTTCCCTAGTCCAACGCCCCCATACATAAAAAGCGGGTTGTAGGCCTGGCCAGGTTTTTGAGCGACTGCGTGGGCAGCAGAATGACAAAAGCGACTGTTGGAGCCAACCACGAAATTGGCAAAAGTAAAACGAGGATTGAGAGCACTTAAAACAGCTGAATCAGAACGTGGAGCGGGTCTAGTCGCTTGCGCGATAGTGACAGATGTTACTTTTGTAGTGTCAGGTTGAATGTTGGCAATTGAGCTTGTATAAGAGGAGGGCTCTAAGTCTTGCTGAGTTTCTACTCTCAAACTAAGAGGCTCGCTAGTATCCAATAGTTCTTGAAAAGCGGACAGTATCTGGGTTTTGTAATTTGCGACCATAGTGCGCATAAAATCATTTTGCACTGCAAGAACGATTTCACGGTCGTCGATTTCTAAGAGCTTTACTGGTTTTATCCAACTTTCAAAACTTGGTTGCGGTAATTTTTTTTCCAGAATAGCTAGCGCGCCTTCCCAAAGTTGGGAGGACGACTTGAGTATACGAATGTCGTTATCTGAGCGCACGAAAATATATTGGCATGATGGAGAAAAAAATCTACGATTGGTAAACTTTTAGTCTCAATTCAATAAACGAAGGATATCATTGTTGAGGTCGAATGATAACATGGCTTGTTTGGTCCGGATAAGCCAGAATTTTTAAGGCAAATCGATCGTTCAATTCCGTGACCGCTCAGGAGTGAATAATGAAACGTACGTTGCGTGGTCCCAAAATTAAAGCAAAAAAAGACAGCGGCTTCATGGTTAGAATGTCTTCTAAAGCTGGTAGAAAAGTAATCAGCCGTCGCAGAGCCAAAGGTCGTCAGCGTCTGGCAGTTGTTTAAAACCGGACTGGTTAGTATTTGTGCTGCCCTCACAAGAGCGGTTGCGCCGTAAGTCTCTTTTTGAGCGGGCATACAAAGCCAGAATGGTGATAAATGCTGATGCCTTCAGTCTTTATGTCGTGCCAAGACGTCCATCGCCGCATCAGGCAAAATTAGCAAATGCTCAAACCAAAAGCCTGCTGCCCTTAGCTGGATTTGTGGTTGGCAAGAAGGTCTCCAAAAGCGCTTGTGTTCGTAATAAAGTCAAGCGCAGACTGCGAGAAAGTTATAGATTGGTAAGAAGAAGATTCGAACTGAATCAGCTCTATGCCCTAGTTTTCGTGATTCATCCTCAAGCACTGCACTTGTCATGGGAACAGCTCAACAGAGCATTATTGAGTAGTCTTGAACGAGCCAAGAAAAAATTTTGTTCTAATATAAAAACTTAAGTAAATCATAGATGAAGTCTTCAATTACAACAAAACCGCTGATACTAGCGATACGCGTTTATCAAACGACGCGATTCTTGAGACAGCCATCATGCAGGTTTTATCCCAGTTGTTCAGAATATATGGTTGGTAGTCTAGAAAAGCACGGACTGTTCAAAGGTCTGTTTTTTGGTTTGCGGAGACTATCGTGCTGCCATCCCTGGCATCCAGGTGGCGTAGATAAGGTGGTTTAGGTGGACCTGACTTACAATTTCATGCTTCCAGTTCTGATGATGATCTGGGCAAAAACACAAAGCTATGGCTGGGCGTTGGTCGGTCTAACACTTGGCGTCAGAGCGGTGCTCTGGCCTCTAGTTGCAAAACAAACTGCTTCCATGCAACAGATGAGCTTGATTCAGCCAATGCTCAAAGATATTCAAGAGCGTTATAAAGACGATCCTGAAATGCTTAAGACAAAGTTGATGGAGTTTTACTCTAAAAACAAGGTGAATCCGCTGGGTGGTTGTTTGCCTATGCTCATTCAACTGCCAATTTTCATTGCTTTGTTTTCTACTTTTAGCGGACCTCCCTTTGGAGATAAACCAATTTCGGTTAACGTTAAGGTTGTAAAATCGGCTCAGGCTGTCAAAGAAACAAAGAAAGAAACTTCTGATGCTACCATGCCTTATGTCAGTCCCGAAGGAAAACTGGCAAAGGTAGCTGTTTTTCCAGGAGAGGTAAAAGTATCGACTGGCGAAGAAATTGATTTTGGTACTCGTACAATCGAAGGAAATCTGCCTGCAGACTTCAAACCCCAGTGGGAAGTAATTAAGGGTGGTAAAAAAGCTCAACCAGAGGCTGCCACTATTGGCGAAAATGGACATGCGGTTTTCAATCAAGAAGGCGACTATCAAGTGCATGCCATTGTGCCGGGTGTTGCGAAGAATGAGAATTTCGGTCCCTTTTCTGGATTAGGAAAAGTGGCTGTAGGAATGCAATTACTCGATCCGAAAAATTTAGACGTATTGCTATTGGTGATCGGATTTGGCGTATCCATGTGGATCTCGCAAAAATTCATGATGCCACAAAACAAGGTCGATCCATCTAAGATGGACGATCAGCAAAGAGTTCAACAAGACACTATGAAAATCATGCCAATCGCATTGACAGGCATGTTCGTTTTCATGCCATTGCCTCTTGGCGTACTGGTTTACATGTTTATCTCAAACGTGGTTCAATCCTTGCAAACCTGGATGTTGATGAAGAGACCAGTAAAGCCGCTTGTAAACGTGACGGAAGGCGCCGCCCCTGGAACTGTGACAGTCGAAGCCACAAGTCCCAGCGACAAGCCGAAAAAGAAAAAGAAGAAGAAATAAACGATGAATCAAAGTCAATTTGGAGAAAGTGCTCAAGCTTATTTAGAAAAAATCCTGGCCATTCTCGACATAGATGCAAGTGTCATTGAAGAAGAGCTGGATGAGCGAACCATCTGCTTTCGCATAGATTGTCGAGCTGATGATGCTCGAATGCTCATTGGAAGAAACGGTAAAACATTAGAGGCGCTGCAATTTGTTGTTAGACAAATGTGCAAAAGCAATGCGATCGACCACGGACCCTTTGTTATAGACGTTCTCGACTACAGGGCAAGACGTAGAAGAACTCTGGAAGAGTCAGCTAAAGAAGGTGCTGTGGCAGTTCTAAACGGTGATGTGGAGCGCGTTGATTTAGATGCGATGTCGCCCTACGAAAGACGCCTGGTGCACAATTATTTGCAGGAAAACTTTCCTGAACTGTCATCAAAGAGCGAAGGCGAAGGACCAGAACGTCATATAGTTATTAGCTTTGAAGGCGAACCAGAACATAACGACTCAGATTCTTCCGATGCTGGTGATTCTGAAGAACCCGATAATATCGAGTAGTGTCAAAAAAACTCTGATTTTCGGATTTGTTGATAAGATTAGAGAGGGTATCGCTATCCTCTAACTTACTAACACTCGGTTTCCAGGGGGAACTATCGTGTCTGAGAGTGCTGATCAATCAAAAGAAGCCGAAAAGGTAGATCAGGTTAAAGTGCCTGAGCAAAGCTCGATTCCAAGACGTCAGGGTCTGAAGAATTTCGTTCTGGCTCTGAAGCATATCAATGACGCATCGGTTGCAGACAACGTCAAACAACGCTTTTCCGACTATGTAACTATCTTCCTAGTAGTACTTTGTATTTTGAGTCTGGTTGTAGCTGTATCTGTTGAAGTTCCGCCGGGCATCAAGCTTTTGCCTCTGTTGTTTACGGTGGGCGCTGTGCTGTTTTACATCATAAACCGCATGGGAATTTTGATTAGTCTGACTGCACGTCAAGCTCTCATCGTCTGGCAAATCCTTGTAGCTGGCTTTTGGCTTGGCGTTACAAGCGCCATGCTAGTTATGCTAGCTTGTTTCTACATGGTTTCTGAGACTGGACTCTAGGCGAGCCGCGCTAACTTGCACTTGAAGTTTAGAGCTTACTAACACGTATGATCTTGAGGCTGTCAAGAGTTTTCTATAAGCTCTTATTATTCCTCTCTTCCTTCAACAAGAATTTCTTTAAGCCTCAAAAGCAATATCACTCTCGCGTTTTCTTCAGGCTCCAACAGCCTGGCGAATGAAACTGAACTCAAACGCAAGAAAGGAAATGACATGTCGGACAAGACCCGATTGTTAGTTACCGCTGCTTTGGTCGGGCTGGGACTCGCACTTACTCTGCGTCCCGGCAATACCAAACCGGCTCCGCGTCGTGCAAGTCGTCAGCTCGCCAGCTCCAGGCATCAGACTCACTACAACTGGAATCGGCTGGTCGGCGATGAATTCAAAGACGACGTGCAAGAGCTCGAGGCAAGCTGGACTTCGCGTCTGGCAGGCCAACTGATCGAGCAACTGCATGGGCTTCGTCAGGAGCTCACCTCACTGCGCGAGCAATACGTCGTAGGCGCTTGCGATTCCGCCGCGCCTGACGACGCCAGCCTGCGCAACCTCGCCTACTTCCGCGATGCGTCCATTCGTCTTCGCGCTATTCTGGAGGGGCTCTCAACCCTGTGTCCCGACCTCAATTTGCGCGATCTCGCGCTGCGTTTTTCCAATGCCAGGCACATCGCAGACGATGCGTGCGACCTACAGCAGAAAGCGCAAGAAACTGTCGCCATTGTCGGTTACGACATGGCGGTCGTTTTCGAGAGCGTGAACGACCTGCACGAAATCGAGGACGGCATGGACGAAGCTCGTAAGCGCCTCGAGAGCGACTCAGTGCCTACCCCGTTCTTCGGCGGGATCGAACTTGCTGCGGTCGGCTCTTATCTCAAATCTTGTGTCCAGGCGGCTTAAGCTCGGACCGGATGAAAGACGGCAATTTCTCAAACCTCAAACTCACGAAAGGACTGACATGACACAGCAGACGCAAGCCGGACAGGAAACTGTCCCGCAAACGAAGCCGCCAGTTGGCTGCTTCGAGTGCGACACTCCTGTTGCTCACGGCAAGCACACCATCGTCTGCCTCGCTTGCAACCCCGAGTTGAAGGAACCGCATCAAGCGTGCGGCCGTCCACTCTGGGACTGCAACTGCGACCAGAGCCCCTTACCCTGAGGGCTTTGTCAGCCAGGAAACAGAGGAGAGGGGCGGGTTAGCGCTTCTCTCTTCTAGCTTTATCTCTGCATCAATCTCGAAAACAGGATGGAAACTGGAGAAATCAGATGACCGATACGACGAAATCCAAAACTTCTTCCGCAGTCTCGCTGCTCTGGAACCTCGCGTTCCTGGCTCTGGGAGTGCTTCTCAGTGTGGTGACGAGCCTGAACACCATCAACAATACCGATGGTCTCGTGATGGTTCTTGCCGTAACTGTGGTAAGCATCTGCGGATCCGTTATTTCTACCATCGTCATCGCCTTTGCCGGCGAGGGCAAGTTTCGCCGTTATGCTACGCGTTCGCTTCTTTTCTGCGTGGCTGCGGCATGCACTATCATCGGCTGCGGACTTAGCGGAATGTACTGAGTTTCGTGACCTGATGGTCTGACAGAACCAAGTGAAGGAGCGGTTTTCAATTGAAAACCGCTCCTTCGTTCTTTATAGCTTAGTCATCTTCACGTCGTTTCTAGTGTTTGTCTTTTCTCTTGTTTTTACTATAAACATTAGTTGACTTGGTCGAAAAAAATTGAGAAAAAAGAAGGAGCAGAAACCGATTCAATTGAATCGAGATCTGCTCCTTCTCCGCTCAGTCGTTCCGGCTTAGGATTTCAGTTCGAGCCTGGTATCAGGCTAAAACGAAATCGAACTTGCCGCGTTGCCAGACACCGGCTTGGGCCACTGTGGGCGTCATCGGCACCAGCAGCTCGGGCAGGAAGAAACCTGGACCGGGCAAATCCTGGGTGTTGTACTGGTCGTCGGTGAAGTAGAGCTGAGTGATGAGTGTCTTCTTCTTGCGTGCCTCGACCATCACATGGATGTGAGCCGGACGAACCTTACCGCCGCCGACATCATAGTTGCCCGGACGCAGACAGGAGAACGTGTAGGCGCCGTTAGCGTCAGTCACGATGCGGCTGCGCAATTTCATTTGCGAGACCGGAATCTTGATTGGTGCGCCTTGTGAGTCCTGATTGTCGTAAACGCCTTTGGGGTCAGCAAGCCAGACATGAACCATCGCGTTAGCAATGGGGGTGCCATCAGTAGCGAGCACCCGACCGGAGACTTCGATCAAGTCACCGTTCATGCCGGCAGGGATGAGATTGGTCGAAAAGGGCGCATTGGGCAGAAAGTACGGACCGTCGACCTGCATCGGGGTGGGTTTGAGGGTCATCGCATATGACCTTTCGATTGAGATCAAGTACGAGACAAATCCTGCGCTGACTCCAAGAATGGCTTGCAGTGCAGAACGTCTCGAATGCATTTCACGCATTTGAGTTTCCTTCTTGATCTGGTATTGATTGATTTTTAGAGAGAAAAGGTTCTTGAATGAGAATAAAAAGATTGCCTACTTTAACAAGTTGATGCAGTCTGGATCGACGACAGGAAAGTGCTTGACATTGGCGTCTTCAATAAGGGACTTCGCTAAGCTAAGTCACCTTTGAAACCTGTTCTTGGGCAAGTAAAGTCGTTCCCGTTCTACGATACTACACAGTAATTTAGGCGAAAAAGTACAGTAACCAGGAGACTAATCCCGGTTACTGTCCTTAGCGAGTGCCGATGCCTATCTCAGAACATCAGGCACTTGGGCGCTTTGTCACAAGCGTCCGGGAATCGAGATAGAGTGCCCGACCGGATTGAGGCCGGCCGAATGATAACGTGCGCTCTCGTGAATGTTGTGTACGAGTGCGGCAAAAGCAAACGCCATGCTTACAGCGAGGATCGCGATAAGAGTGGTGGTACGCATTTTCGTTTCCTTTCTGTTGGTTTGAGCCGTTTATTCGTTCGTTCCGAGCAGCTCAGTGTCTTTGGATTTGAGCAGACGCTGAGCTTTGCGGATCTTGTCCATCTCAGTCTGAGTGTCGGAGACGGCTGCAGCAGCGCTTTCGCGAATCTTGTCGGCTTCATCATAGAAAGGCTGCTCGGCCGCTTCGATCAAGTCGCGTGCCTTCTTGAGTGCTTGCTGAACGTCGGCAAGTGCCTTCTGCTGCTCAGCCTCGATCTTGGCGATCTGCTCTTCATAAGGCTTGGATTTGGCCTTCAACTCTCCCTGTACTTTGTAGTAATCCTGGTAAACGCCCTTGGTGGCTTCCTTCTGCTTGACCTTGAGCTGTTCGAGTTGCACCGCGTAGGGAGCAGTTGCTTCATCGACCGACTTCTGAAGCTCGGCTTGCTTGGCTTTGAGCTTGCCTGCTTCGACCGCAGACGCCGACCAAACGTTGAGCGCCTTGTCGACATCAGCCTCGGCCTTTAGGCTTCGGGCTACGCCGGTGACTGTTATTCCGACCGAAGGGTAGGAATAGGCGACGTAGGGCAGGTCTTCGGAAGGCACTCCGACATCGTTGGCGTCGACTTTGACGAACTTGACGTCGGTACGAGAGTCAGCCTCTGTTTTGAGGACCGCTTCCAGGTCGTCGCATGGCTTGCAGCCGGCGCTGGTCACGAGCAAAAAGACGGGCTTGTCCGACTTATTGACGGTGTCCCGCCAGTTGGTCTTGGACAAAGACTCGATGTCGGCGGCGTTGGCGCTAAAGCCAGTGAAAGAGATGGCGGCGGCAAAAGCAGCAGCCAGGGCGAGTTTGGTTGTATTGAACATTTGAATTTTTCCTGTGTTTTTCGCGTTTGATTTAGAGAGGTATATATCAAACGCCAGCAGACTCCCCAGCGTTAGAAAAGCGGCATGGAGGGTTGAAGTTGTCTGTAAAGTTGGCGCTTGAGCGATTTGTATCCGAATAATTGGATAACGGGAATGATTGAAAATTAGCGAATCTATATTGCCAATTAAAAGAGATGTAAAGCGAATATTGGTTTTCAGCAACAATGCCGGCTCGCGCAGCTAGCGATAGATCGCAAATTAGGCAAGCTAAAAACGCACCGTCATGCGACGATGCGTTTATAAGGCAAAATACTCAGATTAAACTACGCGCCTTATGGCGACGCTATTAAAACTGATTTTGGAAACGGACTTAGTGAACGAACTAACTAAATGATTAGTTGGTTGTTCCCAAGGTCATGCCATCGATGTAGGAGCCGGGGCAAACGAGTACGTTGCCATTGTGCTCTCTGTACCAACGAAGAGCTTTGGCTTTTCTGTGGATGGTGCGTTTGCGGTGGCTAGCATACGAGTATGCTGGAGGCTTCAAGTGGAAATATCTGCCTTCGTCTCCACATGCTTGGCTGAATGCAGGCATGGCTATTGCGGAAAGAAGTACTGCTGCTACTAATGCTCTCATTAAGATCCCTCTCTTTCGAAACTGAGCGAAAAAGCTCGTCTGAGTTTTTTACCTAGCACAAATTTTACTATTCCCAACAGCAGAGAAAAATTGTCAAGGTTCTTATAAACAAGAAAAAGTTTGAAAATAAAAAGCTGTCAAGGGGCAATAGATATGGGCAAAAGCCACAAACAAGCAATATTAGGCTTATTATCAAGCAGCGCGTGGAAGGTTTTTGATATCACGTTTATATAAACAAAGGTGTCACTAGAAACTTAACGATGGACCTGAAAGGTAGCCGCGTCCCTCCACAACCTCATGACTGCCGCGACGCGCTTAAGTGGTTCGTCGACCGTTCTGCAAGCAGCGGAGGCTCGCAAAGAGGATTATTTCTAACCGATATCCAAGCCGAGCAAGCAGCCGACTTGGATAATGCTTTGAACGTACTCGCTAGTCAAGGTGTCGAACCATTTATTATCGATAACGATGTTCTCTATACTCAGGCTGATCACATATTTCAGCAGGCAAGCAACTATGCTCCATTCAATCAGCCCGCTGTCACTGAATTCGAACTTAATCTATTAGGTAGCCCTCTAGCTGTAATACGCAATCTGGAATCACCAGAGCGTGCGCACCACCTATGGTATCTTTTTCACTACATTCTTTATCCGCGGCTACTTTATGATAAGCGCACCATCATATCGACACCGCTTGGTCTTGAAGAGTTCGTCGCGTATGGTTCGCGTTGCGAAGATTTCGAGTATGCTGGACGGCGAATCACCTGGGAAAAATTGATTTGGTTAGTAGAGTCAAGCATGCTTGACTTGCATCAGTTCCGCATCTGCACATCGCAAGAACTGCCTCCCATGCTCAAATCGGAATACACCCTCTTTAACTGTCTTAAAGATCGAGAGCTTCCTGTGACGTCTCAACAAATGCTTGGAGATTACGTCATAGACATGGCGCTGACCGAAAAGAGTAATAGATTGGCGATAGAGTTTGACCGCTTAGCTTACATAGATATTCCTGGTAGACAAGACGCTAGAGCCAAGAAACACCTGGTTCTTCTGAGTGATGGTTGGAAAATTTTGCGACTTACCAATGCTGAGATTGACGGTAATCTTACTGAGTGTGCAGATGCAGTTCAACAATCCTTTGAGCAAAGCAGAAAACGATCCGCTGTAGGCAGGCTGATCTCGGGTAAAGCAGAAGTTCGGGTTCCTGAACTTCCTGTAGATGATGACGTTCAACGCCTTGCCATCACTCATGGTGCTGGTCCAATAGCTGTAACCGGATATCCCGGCGTGGGGAAAACCAGCTGCATCGCTTACAGAATCAGCTATTTATTGGCTCAAGGAGTGAATCCAGAGCGAATAATCGTATTTTCTTTTTCGGATGAAACAACTAATATTTTACGCTCGCAAATGGAAGTACTCACGGATGCTGTGGTGTCCCAAAAGTTGAATATCTCCAACTGGCGTGATTTTGGCTACAGAGTTTTAAAGGAAAATGCCGCTCTTGCAGGTCGCAAACCTCCTTTGAAAATTGAGGCAAATCCTCAAAGAGTGCTTGATAGAGTTCTGCGCAAAGTGAAGTCAGAGATGGATCCGGTTCATCTTGAGCTTTTAGAACACGAAGTTGATGAACTGTCGGTTGGTAGTCTCATATCGTTGTATAAAGCTAATATGGTCAGCGCAGAGATTATTAGTCAAACTGCTCAAAGCGACGGTGAAAAGTTTCTTGCTCGTATTTACCAGGGTTACGATGATGCGCTGAAGAAGAGCAATAAAATTGATAATGACGATACGATCTCGCTTTGCGCTCAGCTTCTGGCGAGTAATAGAGATGTTCGTGAGACGTATGCTCACAAATTCGATTTTGTACTTGTAGACGAATATCAAGACTGCACATTGGCTCAGGAGCTAATGTGTAGGCTTCTGGCTTTTCCGCAAGATAACATTTATTTATCCGGAAACGAAGATGAGTCGATTTTTGAGAGCAAGGGCGGCATGCCGCATATGTTGTCTGAAATTTCATTGCGTATGCCAAACGCCAGGTGCTATGTGCTTGAGAAAAACTGGCGCTCTCATCCAGCATTGGTTGAACATCTTCGCGCCTTCAGCCTGAATATCGAAAAAAGATTTATAGCTAAAAATACCGAGGCTGGTATTAGAGCCCTTACTGGTAATGCTGTGATCGGCCCTAAAGAACTAGTTGACGAAGATGCCGAAGCTGATTGGGTGGCATCAGAAATTGGGATTCTTTTGAGTGGTGGCAAAAAGCCTTCCGACATTGTGATTATCTGGAGAACTCAAAAGTATGTTCCATATTTAGAAAAAGCGCTGTTCAAGAATAATATTCCTTGTTCTAGTCTTGACCAGGTTTCAAGCCTGGTTCCAGACGAAGCTGGCGATGTAATAGCCTTCTTGCGCCTTGTAATGGACCCAGATGGACCCAAAGCCAAAGCCAGTTTCGAGAGAATTTGTCAACTTCGCTCAAGAGAACTGGATCAGAAACTTTCACGTTTATCCACAACCATTGCCGGATTTGGTGAAGCAAACAATCTTTCTTTCTTAAAGGCAATCGAGATTTATTACGAGGCAACTAAAGACGCTGCCTGTAAAGATTTGAACGATCTTGTGCGAATTATTCGAACCATGAATCAAGAAAATCTTTCTCCAGCTGAAACGATTTCGAACTTTAAACGCAGCCAAAAATTGCATGAAATCTACAAAGCAGCAAAAATTCCTCCAAACGTTTTATACGAGCCATTAGCGCGGGTTGAGCAATTAGAAGAACAAGCAAGAAAGTTTAAGACTGTAGATGATTTTGTGCGCAACTGGGATAACAACTCGAAAAATTCGCAAGATAAATCAGAGTCAAGTTCAATAAATCTGATGGGAGCAGAATTTGTCAAAGGGCAAGAATTCTCGATTGTGTTCCTGGTTGGAATGGCGGACGGTTTATTTCCAGTATCGAATTTCACAGATATAGACGAAGAACGCAGGCTATTTCTAGTATCAATGTCCAGGGCAAAAGAGTTGCTTTATGTCTCTTATCCGCGTGCTTTTGAAGGACAACCAGTGCCGGTTTCCGGATTTTTGCTCGAATCTAAACTGATTCAACCTTCGGCTTATCAAAATGCTTTAAAACGATTCGAAACTTATATCCCAGAGCCTAAAGCTGTGCCTGCGGATATGCCACCGCCCGAAGTACCGGTAGCTTCGACCCCAGAGCGTGAAATTGTGCAAGAGCCAGTTCGACAGTTAGCTCAGGAACCAGTTTTCATCCCAGATCCGTTACCCGAAGTTCCAATCACTACATCTACTATAGAGATTGAGCCTGAGCCCGAGCCTGTTCCAGAGCCAGACTCGTTCTTCAATCATCCAATAGACCCCGCTATCACCTTAAATAGACTTCCTGCAATGTCAGCACCCCAAGCTCCCGTAGAACCACATTCAGGAATAGGTCCGCCAGTAGATCCGTTTCTGCGCGGCGCCAAACCAGCAGATACAATCGAAATGCCCGCGGGGATTATTAATGAACGTTCTAAACGCAGAAGAGTAATTCCGCCTCCCCCTGAGCAAGCTCCAGCTGTAAGCGCTGAGGTTCAACCGACTGAACTAGTTGCGATGGAGCCAGTCGCAGAATTGCCTGTTGATCCTGCCACAGTCACTGCTGACGTAGTGCCAATCGTAATTCCAGAGCCCGAGCCCGTTTCGAAATCTATCCCGGAACCGGCTCTCGTTTCAACGTCACAAACCATGCCAGAATCGAAGTCTGAAACTACTTCAGTTCCTGTTTCCGCTCAAATTGTTGAGTCTGTCTCTGAGACGATCTCTTCGCCCACAACTGAACCTATAGTTACCGAACCGGAGCCAAAACCAGAGCCAGAACCAATACTTGAGCCTGTTTCAGAACCAGCTCCAGCTCCGGAAAAAGAACTTTCCACTTTAACCGTACCCGAGTCCACGCCCGAGCCAATATTGGAAGCAGCAGCTGCTGCTGTCGAGCCTTTAGTACCGCCAGTAGTGGCTGAGGCTAAAGCCGATGTTAAGACAGAGGAAACCTCAGTTGAAGCTGCTCTTAGCGAGGCTGAGCTCAGACAAGAAACGAAGAAGAAAGCTCGAGAAGCTCTTCGTGCTCGTGCCGAAAAGAAAAAGTCAGAAGCGCTTGAGCGTGAGAAGGCTATCGAACTTCCGCCAACTGCTCCTCTAACTGATGAAATAGCGCAAGTGGCAGCTTCACTAAGCGCAACTCAGCTTTCACAGAGTCTCGAAGTATTGAGAAATCTAGGTACAGAGGAGCCCATAACCAAGCCGGAGCGCGTAACAAAAGAAAGAGATAGACCAAGAACTAATGAAGTAATTCCACCTTCTGTTATTCCACCGCAAGTGCCGGAGCCCGCTGCGGCGCCGACCCCGACCCCAGCACCAGCACCAGCTCAGGACCGTGTTCCTGCGCCAGAACCCCCGCCCGTACCGATGCCCGCAATTTCTGAGCCAATTGTGGAAGAGCCCGCAGTGATGCAGAAGCCACTTTCTGCCCCAACTCCCACTCCAATCCCCACTCCTGTTCCTGTTGAGGCACCAGCCCCAACGCCTGCTCCAGCGCCGGTTTTGTTGCCTGCTGTCGAGAAAGTTCTAATTACAACACCTGTTGCAAAACACAATCTAGTCTGGGAAAAAGCGCCCAAATATATAGATCTAGATGATCTTGACGATTTACTTGGTCCTGGTCTGCCTGCGTATGTTCCTGACGTGCAAACGCAACCCTCTGTATCGTCACCCGTTTACCAAGCAGCTCCAGAGCCTCCTCCGGCGCCGCCTTCTGCTCCAACTTCTACGCCAGAGCCAGCACCTGCGTTCCCGCCCCCTAAAGTTCCGATACAACCAGCTTCGCAGCCTGTTTATCAAACACAGTCCCCGCAACCTGTTTATCAAGCTCCGTTGGCTCAGGCTCCGTTGCAGTCTTCTGCTTATGTCGATGAAGACCAGGCAACAACCAAACCTAAGTGTGTTCAGTGTGGTAATCAGCTTGAAGTTAACTCACTGTTTTGTGGTGAGTGCGGATATTCTCTTCCAGAAAGAATACCGCCTTGTCCAAGTTGTGGCGAGCCTGTCGAGCCTGGCGCCAAGTTCTGTGGCGAATGCGGTTTTCGCTTGATTAGTTAAAGTCGCATAAGACTGCGCTATACTATCGACCTTTGTCGCCCCCAATCATTGACTTAATAGTCAAGCGAGGTTGTTTCCATGCCTGAGCTCAAAACCAAGCCAACACCAACTCCGGAAGCCGTTCATCAGAATTACAGCGAATATTTCCGCACAAGCGACCTTGAAGGATTAGTCAGCCTGTACGAGCCAAATGCAATTGTAGTCGGTGAAGAAGGCGAAGAAATCAAAGGTACAGCCAAGATCAGAGAGATGTTCACTGATGCTCTCAAAAATAAAGGGACTCTCAAAATTGAGACTCTGTCTGAGTATCTATTGGACAATATTGCATCGATTCGTGTCAAATGGCACATGCAAGCTATCGATAGCGAAGGCAACGAACTCGATATCACCAATGTTGCAAGTGAAGTGATGCGCAAGCAACCCGACGGAAACTGGCTCTACATCATCGATCAGCCCTGCACAAAACACCAGGTCTAATTTGGGTTATTCGCCCAGATCGATTACTTTATCTTTAGTGCGATGCGATGTTCCTCTGAAAAGAGCGATAATCGCATCGTTCTGATTTATGACAGTCACATCGTAAACGCCTGTACGTCCAGATTTTTGAACGGTGGCGGTAGCGGTGAGTAAATCATTTTCGTAAGCTGGGGCAAGAAAGTTGATTTGACACGTGAGGGCGACGGTCTTGTGATTTTCTGAGTTACAGGCATAAGCAAAAGCTGTGTCAGCCAGGCTGAAAGTGGTGCCACCATGACAAATTCCCAATCCGTTGAGCATGTCTTTTTGAACTCGTAGCTGTAGCTTTGCATAATCGCGGTCTACATCGACAATTTTCATGCCCAAAGCATTTGCAGTGTAGTCAAATCGATTCATTGCTTCTGCAACTTTGTGAGCCAGTTCTTTTGCTTTTTCGGACACTAGAATTTTCCTTACAGGAGTGGTCGTTTCTTGCGCACAGTTTGAAGTTTTTTTGTTTCATGCACTGCAAAGATACTGTCGGTTGCTTTCAAATCGGATGGAATTTCAAAATCAGATTCAGATACCTCTATCGGCTTATACTGCGAGGTTACAAGCATGGTATTTAAATTTCCACGCAAATCTTTGTATTGAAATTTGAGCGGCAAGGCACCTTTATTTGGCAGACAATGAAACTGATTGAGAAGAGCGTAAGCCTGTGGTGGAGCTGAAATACCTTTGGCGGTTACGAACTTTGCACTACTAATGAAAGCGGAATCTGCGCATTCGTTTGTTTGGTCTTTTATCTGTTTTTCGGTAAAGCTTTCAGGAGTGACATAGGCTTCAGCTGCCAATCCTGCGACTTGGTCTGCTTTGGCTTGCACAAGCGGTAATTGCGACCAAGGCAAGCCTGTAGTCTGAAAAGTTTCTTTAGGCAAGTATCCAGAAAAGGTCTTTAGTGGCGCGGAAAAGCTATTTTTGGTTTTGGGATTATAGGTGATCGTTTTCCATTCAGGCGGCTTGGCGATGGTGATTGTTCCGGTTTTGGCTGCAACGATTTTTACACCGGCGGGAGACACAACCACATCTAAATCACCGAGCAAACCGCTGGTTTGATAAAGATAAACGCCCTTTTCAGCTGCTGTTGCAGCGTCAGCGCATACTGCAGTTGAAAGCGCAAAACTGGTGGAAAATAGTAAGTAGGCGAGCCTTGTTTTGATCTTAGGTTTCCGCATGAAGTAAACATGCCACGAATGTTAAGGCGATAATCAGAGAAGCGGATTTCAGATGTATTTAAGCTTGAACAGGAAACGTTTATCATCTGAAGTTTTGAGGGTTATTGATCTAGCCGCAGAAGAAGCACTAATTAGTGGTTCGGACTTATCTTATGCGTCGCATCTCTTGGTAGCAATATTGGCTGAGGGAGAGAGTCAAGCCGCAGAGATACTGAGGGAAAGGGGACTCACAATAAGATTTGTTCGCGAGTATTTTAGAAGGCAACCATATGACTACGTACAGCTGCCGTCAGAAAACATTGTCCTAGATTGTTATAAGCGCTGGCTGAGTTTTCCGCCAGTTTTATTGCTAATGAAAGAACTTATTCCTGATTTTGTAGTTCGGGGTGAAATTCAGGATGTGCTCGATAGATCTTTATGGTTGCTAGATAAGAATCAAGCACTCTCAGCTGGGGTTGTTTTGTTGTCTATGTTGCGAAATCCGCGTACTGGAGTTTCCAAATTTTTTCGAGAGTCGGATATCGATGTGGAAGAGTTGGATAACTGTCTTTCGCAATTGGAGCCGCCGGAGCTAAGAAAGCTCTCTTTTTCGGAAAAATGCTTGTGCTTTATTTTTCAAAGTCGGTATGAATGAATGTAACCATCTATGGTGTCAAAGAAGTGTTTGTTTGTTTACACTATACAGCGTAGTAATTTAACTACTAAAACAAAGTGCCGGGAGGTAACGGGTTGATGAACCCGTCCCTCCAAGCCTTTGCCGATTAGTCATCCAGCTCGTCCTCGGTCCAGGGACCTTTCTCGTAGTAGGCTTTTCGCAGAATCTTCATCGCTTGGTCCATGCTTTTCGCAACTCCAACCTTCTTGCACGAAAGAATGGCAAGAAAGAGCTTGGGGTCCCCTTTGTGCGGATAGTAATTCACGCCGGGTGGAACAATCGCGAAGCTTCGCTTGTAGCCAAGACCAGAGAAAGATCCGGTGAGGGCGGTGGTGTGGATGACGCACTTGCACGCGGTCTTACCCTTGCGCTGGTGCTTACACATGGTTTGTACTCCATCTGTTGAAGATGTGCGAAAACCAAGGGCTCTCGCCTCCCTGTCTTGCGACAGAAGCGCGTGCCCCCCTTGAACTGGGCACCTAAAGCTCTTGCGAGCCTAGCGATTGAAAGTGAACGGAGAAGGCGCACCGAGGTCTCCCCCGATGCGCATTGTCATGAGTCGCTAATATTTGACTCGTAGTCGAACGAGCTAATCGCGCTCCAGACCGTGACCTTGATGTTAGATCGGGTCTGCTATTTCCATGCTAACAACGCACTTGAAGTTTTGAACTGAATTGTTCGCATCGAAGAGCGAATTCAGCTCAAATTTTACCGAGTCGCCTTCCTTAGCGATTCTCATGGCTGGATGCTCATTTGCATCAACGTAGAGAATTATCGTTTTGTTGTTCGAGTCGGTTGCCAGGACGCTGAAAAGCGAGCGATTAACGGCCCAGCATTGGAGCGCGCTTCCGTGGGGAGGAGTATTGTCCTTAAGATCATGCGAGAAGCTGATGCGCTTCAGAGTGGCGAGAACCATCGTGTTGGTTTTTGCTTTTTTCCAGAACATCTTTTTTCCTTTCGTTGCGTTTTTTTGTTAGACAGAAAAGCGCAAGCAGGAATAGGTAAACTCTCGAGAAAGAGCTTACCTCTGCCCACTTACTAGATAAAACGGAGAAGGCGCACCGAGGTCTCCCTCGATGCGCCTTGCCGTTAGTCACTCAGGCTTCAGGCTCCGGAAGCACGCACCAGAAGCGATGGCGCGTTCTCGTTTGCAAAATGCGCAAACAGCCGTTCGTTTGCCGTCTGCCTGCGAACAGGCGAGGCAGCAACCGGCAGCTCAGGAGCCTTCATCTTCGGTTGGACCGCATTGAAGTTGCGACCCGCCGACTTTGCTTCGACCACGTCCAGAATGTGGTGAATCACCCAGTTGACCCCCTGCGCCGAAAACATCTGTTTCGCGATCAGAAGGAGCTGAATGCCACCATTTTCCAGTTTCACCAGCGTGGCATATTCCTTGTCGAACTGCTGCTGGATACGTGCCTTGATTCCCGGCCAGATTGGGTTGACCGGGTCGCTGACGTGAAGTGTGTCAGCCGCTTCGCTGTATGAGATGTGCTTGCCACGCTGGAAGCCGCCACGATCGAACTCGGGGCAACCGCCTTTACGCGCGTTCAGGAAAGCCTCGACAGCCGTCCCAATGGCGAAGTCAATCAAGCTAGCGTCGATGGTGTACTGGCCTTTGTCCGCCTTGCCCTGATAGCCGATGGCACCGTTGAGATAGGTGGCCCATTCGGCGAACGGAGCGCTTGCCGGCCGTGTGCCGATTTTCGCAAGCCGAGCCTGGAAGGACTCGAGCGATTTGCGAAGGTCGTTTACAGCCGTCATTTCGGGCGGAGGCAGCTCATTCGTGAGCAGAGCACGGTCATCATTGCAGAGCTCGACAAGGAGCTCCAGAAAACCGAGATGCGACTCGAACGAGAGCCGGGAACCAATGATCTGGTCGTTGGTATTGACCAGTTTCACCAGGTGGATCAAGGAAGGTACGCCGACCTTGTCCTTGTAGGTAGTGTCGAGCGCAAACCAGACACCCTGACTGTTATTAGCCCAGACGAAGTCCACACCCGCTTTGTCGGCGGGAGAGTTATCGCTGGACATCGTCAGCGTCCATCCATCACGCAACGCTTTCTGCACCGCGAGAACAGCGGAGTAGTAGCGCGCGTTTCCACCTCCGGTCTGGAGGTCCATGGAAGGAGTTTGAACGACGGTACGGAACCAGCGGTAGAGTTCCGCCTGGCTACGCAAGCCTTTAGACGATGGTTTCATATTTCACCTGTAGAAGTTAAATGTCCCTTGTGGGGACGGGTTGAACAAAAAATCTTCTACGCACACACCAGACACTCCGTTCCTCGAATAGAGAATGTCGAAAGACCGGAGATAGCTAGTTTGTGAGACTTAGGTTTGATTACCTGGAGATGTATGCAGAAGATAATTCACCCTAGATCAAATGCTCATGAAAGGTAAGAGGTGTTTAACCTTAATGGGGTCATTTAAGGTTAAATACGCTCTTTTCCACCTTTTTAACTGTTAAGAGCCGTAGTGTAGCTCGCGCTAACTTTATTAGGCTGCGCTAATCTTGCGTTTAATAGCGCCATCAGACATGACGAGGGTTTTTGATTTGATCAATGAGGCTCACAACCTGGTCTTTGGTGTATTGCAAGGTTCCAGAATTGTCAATTACATTGTGAGCACCCTGTGCTTTTCTTTCTTGAGAAAATTGGGCAGCAAGGCGTTGCTTGGCTTGATCAACAGTCATGTTGTCGCGTGCGATTAGACGAGAAAGCAAAGTTTCTTCGCTTGTAGTTACTGCCCAGATGGCGTCATAACCAAGATGGGGAGCGGCTTCAAATAAAAGGGGAACCAGAATGGCGACTATTTTTTCACCCGAATATTTAGCTAGTTCGCGTAAACAGGCTTCGATCGTTAACGGATGTACGATATCTTCGAGTTGTTCGCGCGCTTTAGGGTCAGAAAAAACAATTCGACCTAGCGCCTTTCGGTCTATACCCAATCCGCTTTCGCTGACTATAGTAGGTCCAAATTCATCTACCAGTCGATCTTTTAGTGTTTTGTTGGTGGCAAATAAGTCGTGAACGATTTTGTCTGAATCTATGACTGGAACGCCGATATCTTCAAGAATGTCTCCAACAGCTGATTTTCCTGAGCCTATTGTGCCAGTGATTCCAATCACGAAAGGTTTAGACAACGAGGATTCTCCTTAGAAAGTATTTTGCGTAGAGGTTTGCATGCGATTTTCCACTTTCGACAAAAAATTCTGGGCTAGATTCAAGCTGTACTTTGATACCGGGGGTAACACCTTTAGACCCATTTCGGTATTGTTGTCGTCTTTCATTCTGAAGGCTATGACAAAAGTGATTGGTTTTCTGGTTTCTGAAACTTGCTCTGGAACTTCGATCAGTATATGACCTGCTGCCAAATAATCTGTAGTAATTTGATAATTTAAATCCGCGCTCTGGTTTACTAAAGCAGTAATAAAGTCGGAGCTCCCGCGAAAATATGATTTAAAAATGACAGATCGATCGGGCTTGGAAGAGAACATCAAAAGCGCATGGTTGCGCCAGGATAGTGACCTTTTTACTATTGGAACTACAGGTGGGAGTTGAACCGGTATCTGTTCTGGTGGAGTGAATTTTTCTCCGTCTGGAATGAGCGGAAGTACGTTTCCAGCAGGCAAAGGTAATGTGAATGAATACGAATATTCTTTACTTTGACTTGCAGCATCTTTGGGTTGTGTGTCGCTTGGATCGATAAATTCTGGCTCTGGATCAACCTTTTGAGACGGTGGAATTGGCTGATTTTGTTTTTGTGGTGGTGGTGCAGTTTTGGTTTGAACATCACTCGAGTCGAGATCTGCCACTGCATATAGTGGCTGCTGCCAGCAGGCGCAAGCGACAAAAATTAAAGATAAAATTCTAGGATCCAGTTGCTTCATCATTTAATAGTCTATTTTAAAAAACGGGTTGACAGCAAAATGACTGTTTATTTATGATCAAATTGTCTCGGTCTTGGGCAATTCTAAAGCAATAAAGTTTTGTCCTACAAGAATCGAGTAATAGGAGAACCCGCTCGACCCGCTGACGTATGCCTATGTCCTTTTAGTATCTAAGAGAGTTAGGAAACGGGAAAGTGGTAAGGTGGTTCCCCGCCCTGGTAAAACCGGGTCAAAACTCGCTTATCAGTCCCTGGACTGAGACCCAATTTTAAATAATGTCGAAAAATACTCATTCTTTGCGTTTGCCAAATCTGGCTGCCACTGACGCGTTTGGGAAAAGTATTGCTGAGGCAATTACAGACAAAGCAGTCATTTGTTTGTCCGGGAATTTGGGGTCTGGTAAAACCCATCTCGTAAAGTCTGTTGGAAAGGCGCTTGGTATCTCGGAAGTAATTAACAGTCCGACCTTTAGCGTTTGCAACGAATATGAGAGCGGTCGGTTACCCTTTTACCATTTCGATTTTTATAGACTCAATGAAAATCTCATGGCGACTGGTTCTCCGGTGGAGACATTGGTGCTCGAAATAGACGAAATTATGAGTCTAAAAAGAATGGTCGCCATGATCGAGTGGCCCGAGTCGTTCTTAATAAATAAGAAAAACTATTTTGACGATCTAGATCGCATAACTATAAGTTTGCAGACTTTGGATAATGAGGAAAGATTCGCTGAAATGCAGTCTTTGGGCGAGTTTTCAGACATTGTGTTAAAACGGTTGCTTAACACTTTGTTTAAATGAACCTGCAATCCTTGTATATGGAAAAATGAAAGAGCCGAGCAGGATCGAACTGGTCAGGTGTCCGACTTAATATATATATTTTATCTTTATATAGTATGACCGTGTTATAGTAATCCCTCGCTCGAATATCTTGACAGCAATCAGGAAAAAAGAAACCGCATGCCAAAATCACTTGTAATCGTTGAGTCTCCAGCCAAAGCCAAAACCATCAGTCGCATTTTAGGTCGCGACTATCAGGTTAAGGCAAGCGTAGGTCACGTGCGCGACTTGCCACGCAATCGCCTAGGCGTGAATGTGCGCAAAAATTTCGAACCTCAGTATGAAATTCTGAGAGAAAAAGAGCCAATCGTGGCTGAGCTGAAAGAGGCAGCAAGCGAAGCAGATAAAGTCTATTTGGCGCCTGACCCTGACCGCGAAGGTGAAGCAATAGCATGGCATTTGTCAGAATTGCTCGATTTACCCAAATCCAAATTGCACAGAATCGAGTTTAACGAAATAACAAAAGACGCTATTCAAGCCGCTCTTAAGTCGCCCCGACAAATTGATAAACGACTTGTAGACGCGCAACAGGCACGCCGCGTACTGGACAGGCTGGTAGGCTACAAAATCAGCCCCTTGCTCTGGAGAAAAGTAAACGGACGTTCAGCCGGCCGCGTGCAATCAGTTGCTGTGCGCCTTATTTGCGAGCGTGAAGTGGATGTTGTTGCATTCAACCCAGTCGAGTACTGGTCTGTCAAAGCAACTCTGCACAAGAATAAGTCCAAAAAGAGCTTTACAGCATCGCTTGTAGAGTGGAAAGGCAAAAGAGTCATTGCGGCATCCGATAAGGCTGGACCAAAAACAGTCGTTATTGAAAATCAGAAGATGGCCAACGAAATTGTCAAAGCTACAAAGGATGGCGATTTCAAAGTTTCATCTGTAAAGGAAAAAGCGAGCACACGCAAACCCCAAGCACCTTTCATTACTTCGACAATGCAGCGCGAAGCCGCTAACCACCTTGGTTTTCCAGTTAAGAAAACAATGCAAGTGGCTCAGACACTGTACGAAGGTATCGAACTTGGCGCGGAAGGACCTACAGGTCTTATCACCTATATGCGTACAGATTCGACCCGCGTAGCTCAACAAGCGCAGGATGAAGCCAGAACTTTCATCAAGCAAAAATATGGCAAGCAGTATCTTCCTGAAACATCGCCAGTGTACGTGTCGCGCGCCAAGGGTGTGCAAGACGCTCACGAAGCTATTCGTCCTACTTATCCCGATAAAACACCTGAGCGCGTTAAGAGCTATCTGAGTTCTGATCAGTTCAAACTGTATAAGCTTATCTGGGAACGCTTCATCGCTAGCCAAATGGCATCTGCAGAGCTTTTGACTCGTACAGTCGAAATCAAAAGCGGAGAAGCAATTTTCAGAGCTTCGGCTACATCGCGCAAATTCGCTGGTTTCCTTGAAGTGTATGACAAAGTACAGCAACAAGGTGAAGGCGATGGCGAAGACGGTGTCAATGACGAAGCTGTAAATCTGCCGGAATTGGAGAAAGGCGAAGATCTTAAATCTGACGAAATAAAGCCAGATCAGCATTTTACGCAGCCTCCGCCGCGATACAGCGAAGCAAGTCTGGTTCGTACATTAGAAGAACTAGGAATTGGTCGCCCATCTACGTACGCAGCCACGGTTGCCACAATTATCGACAGAAAATATGTAGAGCGCGATAAGAAGACTTTGATGCCGACCAAACTGGGTCAGGCTGTAAATGGACTTCTGGTGGAGCACTTTGGCGATGTTGTCGATGTTGGATTCACTGCCGACATGGAATCCAAGCTGGACCGTATCGAAGAAGACAAAGTCGACTGGCACGGTATGCTCAAAGAGTTCTACAAGCCATTTGGCGAGACTCTGAAGAAAGCGGAAGAGAACATGAACAAAGTTCTCATTCTATCTGACCAGCAGTGTCCCAACTGCGGGCAGCCGATGGCAATTCGCTCGTCGCGTTTTGGTCAATTCCTTGGTTGCGCTGGATATCCAGAATGCAAAACCAAGATTGCTCTAACTAAAGATGGCAAGCCGGTTCCAGAGGATAGACCATCTGAAGAAAAATGCAACACTTGCAGCAGCCCCATGCTCATTCGCTACGGACGTTATGGCGATTATCTCGCTTGTAGTGCCGAAGAGTGTAAAGAGCAAAGACCAATACTCAAGACAACAGGTGTTGATTGCCCTCGCGCAGAGTGTGATGGCGTTATTGTTGAGAAGAAATCGCGACATGGAAAAATATTCTATGGTTGCAGTGCCTACTCGCAAAACAAGTGCACATCAGCCTATTGGTATCCACCCTTATTGACTGGCGGACCAAAGAATGGCAATCGCTGCCCCAAATGCGAACGTCTCTTGATTTACAAGAAACTAAAGCGTGGCGATCAAATTCAGTGTTCTGGTCAAGATTGCGATTTCAGTCAACTGGCAACCGGTCAGGAAACCTACGCGTAACTTACGCTTAAGCTAGATACTGAGACCGACATAATTAAGTATTGATTTACGACGTCGAGGGGTTCTGCCTCTCGACATCGTTTCTTTACGGGTCTGCTAAAACACTGGCGATATGCAACATTAAGTCAGGAAAATGGCTACTGGATACATAATCAGGTATCGACCAGAGATGTCAGGCCAACTTTTTAGTGCTGCAAAACTCCTGTTAGGGCCTTGTTTTAGGTCGATGCAACAGGTAGTGGCGGGTGTTAGAATTATGGATGAATAAATATTCACGGGAGCGTTGTAAGAATGTTTGAAAGGTTCACAGAGAAAGCAATCAAAGTAATCATGCTTGCTCAAGAGGAAGCGCGAAGACTTGGACATAACTTCGTTGGTACTGAGCAAATCTTGCTTGGTTTGATTGGCGAGGGTACCGGTATCGCTGCTAAAACGCTCAAATCGATGGGCGTTAACTTGAAAGATGCTCGAGTGGAAGTAGAGAAAATCATCGGTAGAGGCTCTGGCTTCGTAGCGGTGGAAATTCCTTTTACCCCACGTGCAAAGCGAGTTCTGGAATTGTCCTGGGACGAAGCCAGACAACTTGGTCATAACTATATTGGAACCGAACATTTGCTCCTTGGTCTAATTCGCGAAGGCGAAGGCGTTGCCGCAAGAGTGCTTGAAAATCTTGGTGTCGACCTGACCAAAGTGAGAAGTCATGTAATTAGATTGTTGGGTGAAAGCGGCGCTTCTGCCGGTGGTCCCACAACTACTCCAAGTACAGGACGTTCTAAAACCCCAACACTTGATGAGTTTGGCGTAAACCTCACACAAGCCGCTCAGGAAGGCAGACTCGACCCTGTGGTGGGCAGAGAAAGCGAGATTGAGCGTGTAATTCAAATTCTAGGTCGTCGTACCAAAAACAATCCGGTACTTATCGGTGAGCCTGGTGTAGGTAAAACCGCTATTGCTGAAGGTTTGTCCATTTGTATCGTTAATGGCGATGTGCCAGAAATTTTGGCAGACCGAAAAATCGTCATGCTCGATATCGGATTGCTCGTAGCTGGTACTAAATACCGCGGCGAATTCGAAGAGCGCTTGAAAAAAATCATGGATGAAATCCGTGGTGCTGGCAACGTAATGCTCGTCATTGACGAATTGCACACCTTGATTGGGGCTGGTGCTGCTGAAGGTGCTATCGATGCTGCCAACATTTTGAAACCTGCGCTATCACGCGGCGAATTGCAATGTATCGGTGCCACCACAATGGACGAATACAGAAAGCATATCGAGCGTGACCCGGCTTTGGAACGTCGTTTCCAACCAGTAATTATCAATCCTCCTTCGGTAGACGAAACAATCGAAATCTTGCGCGGATTGAGACCTAAATACGAAGAGCACCACAGACTAATCATCAGTGATGACTCAATCGTTCAGGCAGCCAAACTTTCTGATCGTTATATCTCAGACCGTTTCCTTCCGGACAAAGCCGTCGACCTTGTTGACGAAGCTTCGTCTAGAGTGAGACTGAGAGCTAGTTCGCTTCCACCGGAAGGTAAAGAAGTAGAGCGTGAATTGCGTAAAGTTCGTCGCGACAAAGAGATGGCAATCCGCAATCAGGAGTTTGAAAAAGCTGCTGCTTTGCGCGAGCAAGAAACCAAGCTTTCTGAAAAAATCAAAGAAATTCAGAATGCCTGGAAGAGCAAACAAGAAACCGAAAAACCTGTTGTCACTGGTGAAGAGGTCGCTTATGTAGTTAGCGCCTGGACAGGTATTCCGCTTTTGAAATTGACCGAAGCCGAGTCAGAAAAATTGCTCCATATGTCAGATGTTTTGCACCAGAGAGTAATTGGTCAAAACGATGCTGTTGAAGCAGTCTGTAAAGCCATTCGCCGCGCTCGCGTAGGATTGAAAAACCCTGCAAGACCAATTGGAAGTTTCATCTTCTCAGGTCCTACAGGTGTAGGTAAAACCGAGTTGGCTAAAGCGTTGGCTGGATATTTCTTCGGCTCTGAAGACAACTTGATCCGTATCGACATGTCCGAGTTCATGGAGCACCATACAACATCGAAGTTGATTGGTTCTCCTCCAGGCTATGTAGGCTATCAGGAAGGTGGTCAGCTCACTGAGCAAGTACGTAGAAAACCATACAGCGTCGTGCTTTTCGACGAAATCGAAAAAGCTCACGGCGACGTATTCAACGTATTGCTGCAAATCCTCGATGACGGTAGATTGTCCGATAGTAAAGGTCGCACTGTTGATTTCAAAAATACAATCATCATTATGACCTCGAACGTCGGTGCTCAGTTCATCGATAAATCTGCTCTGGCCATGGGCTTCCAAGTTAAATCGGCTGAGGGCGAGCATGCTTCGCAATATAAAGAGATCTCCAATCGAGTCATGGATTCGATGAAGAAGACTTTTAGACCTGAGTTCTTGAACCGTATTGACGAAATCATCGTGTTCCAGCAATTAACTCGCGAAGAAATTCGTCGTATCGTAGACCTCATGTCTGCCGATTTGCAAAGCCGCATCAAAGCTCAAGGTATGGAACTCGTTATTAATGACGATACCAAGGACTATATCGCTAAAGAAGGTTATAACCCTTCTTATGGTGCTCGTCCGTTGCGTAGAGCTATTCAAAGAAAACTCGAAGATGCGCTTGCCGAGCAAGTTTTGATGGGCAACTTCCGCGAGGGAGATACCATCGTGACTGTTATGGACGGTGACAAAATCATCTTCGATAAAACTTCTGGAGATGCCAAAGAAAAAGCAGCTAAAAACGGTAAAGACGGAAAAGAAGATAAGTCGGACAAATCTGAAAAGTCAGACAAATCTAAAAAATCAAAGTCGGACGAGGAAGCCGAAGCTAAGAGCTAGTGTCGGAATCTGCTGAAACTGGTAAACTTTCGCCACTTCTAATTCCAGATGGTGTAAGTTACAACTGCCAGGGCTGCGGTCGCTGCTGCACTGGTTGGTCTGTTGGCATGACCGAAGCGGATTACGCTCGTGTCAAAGATATAGATTGGGGAGCTCTATATCCCGATTTGAAAGGAAAAGAGCTCTTCATCAATCGAGAAGACGAGTACAAAAAAGGTATCACTAGTTATCCCTTCTTCACCCAGCCGCGTCCGGATGGGTCTTGTAGCTTTCTTGTTGATAATCTTTGCGCAATCCATTCTCATTTGGGTGAAGACGCGAAGCCAGGGACATGCCAATTGTTTCCATATACATTTGTAGAGACGCCTAGCGGGGTCTATACCGGTGTTTCAATGAACTCTATGGCTGCTGTGCGCAATTTGGGACAACCGCTTGCAGAACAGCGTGAAAAGCTCGAAGGCTATTATGCCAAGATGAAGAGTTATCTTTCAAATAAAGCTGTCGAAGCAAGTAGTACCGCTTCTGGCGCAAAGCAGATTGGGGATAATCCCTATTCTTCTGTAGTTTTGAATGGACAGACGAGCGTTGGCTGGAGCGATTTTCTGCATGTTGATAAAAAAATGCTCGACACCATTAAAGAAGCAGAAAACACAAAAGAAGATTTTCTGCTTACTTTCTTGAAAGTCGAAGATATTGTCTGGCAAGCCTGTAATATGGGCAAGATAGGACAACCTCTTTCTGAAATCTCAGCGTTTGAGCCTACTGGTATCGCAGGTGATGGCGAATCGAATGTATCGACCAATGAAGGGATAATGGCGATGGTCTATTATCTGTATCTGGTATATCCTTCTATACGAGCTGATTTCGTCGATATGTGGCAGCTCAATAACAACGAGCGTTTTAGCCCCGGGAAAATAATGAGGCTGGTTAATCAATATCGACAGTATGTTGGTAGCGGATTTAGTACCATTTTTCTGAAAAATGCCGACGTTAGAAAGTTTGGTAAAGTCAATTTGCGCAAAGCAATTGAATACCCAGTCAAGTCAATGCCTGAAGAGGCACAAAAATTTCTTCGCCGTTGGTTATATCTCAAAATTTTCAGCAAAATCTATTTTGGTCCAGCTTTTTGTGAGTACTCTCTGCTGGCTGGTTTTAACGGTTTAGTAATGAGTTTTATCTGTGCTTTAGTCTTCGCTAAAGGTGAAGCAATGAAGCGTAAAGCCGATGAGATTAATCTGGAAGATCTTTACGAGGGAGTCTTTAGAGTCGATAAGGAATACTTCGTTTTGAATCAGTTATTGCCTCAGGTTTCAGTGGCGCTGGCGGTGGCGTATTCGGTACCAAAAATGGGTCGAGGAATCCTGCAGATGCTTGCCAAGAGGTCCTCTTGAGGTTTTGACTGCGGAGATGTCATTAAAGATAAATAGTGGCGCTAGTTGCGCTACGTCTTGACAGCCTCCTTGTGTAAACAGCCAAAATCACTGGCTTTTGTCCAAATTTAAAACCATGTCAAGTTGACGCTAGTTAGGCCACGAGCCAATTGAGTTATTACAGACTTAACCATATTTATGAGATCTTAAGCTTTCAACTTTGCTAGGGTTATAACCCAATTTTCTCCTCTAACTGTATTCGGAAACTTCTTCTCAAGCACACTACCTACTCGGTCAACTAAGACTTTCTCCAAGCTATTAGCGTTGGAAAGTTTGATCCGAATAGAAGCTCGAGTCGATTCCCGCTTGCAGAATTTAAGTTTTAGCGCCGACGAGAATTACTCGTCTAAATCCACCGTTCTTATCACTCAAGCACTCAATGTCTTGTTTTGGTGAGGACACGTAAAAATCAAAGGGTATCCTATGAAATCCCTCATGAATACTGTATGGGGCGTGATTTGTTTCGCGCTTCTCTCTGTCTCTGGTGTGGGTCAGAGCATTGCTCTTGCCGCTCCTGCTGCTTCGCAGCCGACTGGCGGCGCTGACTACTCCGGTTTGATCTGGACTTTCGTTTTCATGCTCATCACCACTGTCCTTGGTGTCCTTCTCTTCTTCTGGCTTCAGCGCCGGATGATGATGCAGGGCGGAGGCGGCGGCGGAGGCATGAACCAGTTTGGAAAGGCCAAGACCCGCAAATTCGATGCCGAGACCAAGGTCAAGGTCCGGTTCTCCGACGTCGCCGGCTGTGACTCCGCCAAGCGCGAGCTCATGGAACTGGTGCGCTTCCTCAATGACCCCACCGAGCTCACTGATCTGGGTGGCAAACAGGCACGCGGCGCGCTTCTGGTCGGTCCTCCAGGCACCGGCAAGACGCTTATCGCTCGTGCGGTAGCCGGCGAAGCTGACGCCGACATCTTCATCATCTCCGGTTCCGACTTCGTCGAAATGTTCGTTGGCGTGGGCGCTTCGCGTGTCCGCGACCTTTTCGAGCAGGCTTCGAAGTCCAAGCGGGCTATCATCTTCATCGACGAAATCGATGCGGTTGGTCGTCACCGTGGCACCGGCATTGGTGGCGGTAACGATGAGCGTGAACAGACGCTCAACCAGCTGCTGGTCGAGATGGACGGCTTCGAGACCAAGAGCAACCTGCTCATTCTCGCTGCCACCAACCGTCCCGACATTCTTGACCCTGCGCTTTTGCGTCCGGGTCGTTTCGACAAGCAGATCACCATCGACGGTCCCGACGTCATCGGCCGCGAGGAAATTCTGAAGGTGCACGTTCGCATCCAGAAGATGCCCCTTGCTGCGGACGTCGACCTGAAGGCGATTGCGAAGGTCACTCCTGGCTACGTAGGCGCGCAGCTCTCAGCTGTCGTTTACGAAGCTGCTCAGATCCGCTGGCGCCTTCGCACCAAGCAGATCGAGGACCTGACGGCGAAGTATATCGCCGAGGAGCGCGCCAAGGAAGAGGCTGACAAAGCCGAAATCACTTCGTTGCATGGCTCGGTTCCGTCGGTCAAAGGTGACGACAAGACCAAATCGGTGATGTCGCGTATCGGCGACTCGATGAAGGCTCGCAAGCAGCCGCCTGCCCAGCTCGTGCCCGAGTTGTCTGTGGAAGAGCGGGCTCGCAGGCGCGCGAAGGCTGAGGTTCCGAAACTCGTTTATATGAGCGATTTCGCCGAAGCCGTCGACAAGGTTCTGATGGGCGCTGCCAACGAAGAGCGCGGTCACCGCATGGGTGTCGAGCTCAAGTCGCACGTCATCCGCCACGAAGTCGGTCACGGCTGGCTTGCCCAGCTGATGTTCGACGAAGGAAAGACCAATGATCCTGTTCACAAGGTCACGGTCGTTCCGCGTTCGCGCGCTCTGGGCTACATGCTTTCCCTGCCGCTGTACGACACTCTTCTCAAGAAGAAGAAGTACATCGAAGCTCGCATCCTCATCGCAATGGGTGGACGTGCTGCACAGCATGTCTTCTACGGCGAAGAGGAAGGTACCGACACCGGCGCGTCCAACGACTTCCAGCAGGCTTGGAACATGGCTTTCGACCTGGTCACTCAGTACGGCATGAGCAAGCTGGGCATTCTCTCGCTGCCTTCCGGCGGTGGGAACCAGCCGTTCCTCGGCAAGAGCATGGCTCAGGCCGGTGATTACAGCCAGCGGCTCCACTACGAAGTGGAGACCGAGGTCCGGCGCATCCTCAACGATGCGTTCGCTGAAGCAGTTCGTCTGCTCACGCGCGACAAGCAGAAGATGATGCCGATGATCAAGTATCTCGAGGAAGTCGATGAGACCATCCTCGGTGATAAGTGGCTCCAGCTCTGCGGTCGGCCTCCCCTCGAGGATCCGTCCAAGAGGAAGGGCTAACTGAGCCTTGGCTAAGAAAGTGCGGAGGGGGGATGAAACCAGTTAAATGGTTTTGTTCTCCCCTTCGTGCTTTTTTTATTTGTTATCTATTAAATCATATAGTGTAATGAAATGAAAAAGGGAAAGTGGAAGCAACGGATGGGTTAACACCCAATTGCTTCCGTATTCGCTTTAGTTAGTCAGAAAATTGAGCTAGTGCGAAAGCATTGCTTCAACGGCTTGAATAGCGGCTTTGTACTCAGCTTCGTCCACCTGAGATTCGGTGGCACCAGCCGGGGGTGGATTCAGCTTCAAATAGGCTTGGTACAAAGAGTCGAAGTCGGCCAGAATCTCTTTCGCCTCCTCAAGCGGTTTGATCAGCTTATAGTAAGGCTCGAAGATTTGAGATAGCTCGACATGGTCGACAGTAATTTTGTGATTCTGCAATCGCTCAACTTCTTTCTGGCAGCGCTCGATAGTTTCGAAAACTGGCTTGAAGTGCCGGACGCCAGAAAGTTCGCCCGACACCAGCTGAAGTTCCAGAATGGTCGAATATGCCTGAGCAATGCGCAATTCCTGCACACCTTGCATGTTCGACTTGGATTTGGCTGTGGTCTTGTAGTCCGTCTTGAACACCGCCAAAGTGTTCAAGATGCGGTCGAGTTTGATCAGTTCGCTGGCAGTGGAAGTTTCCACAGCCTGACGTTGAGCAAAATCAACCGAACCCTTGCAAAAGTCTCTTACGTTCTTGTAGTTGAGAGCGGTAGCCTGAGTGATACCAGGTGCCGACTGCGCGTGAGCAAAAGTATTTACCGCAGTAGTCATAGCCGCGCTTGCAGCCAGAATTGCAACAATCGCGCGCTTGGCCTGGTGCTTCAGGGTGAGCATTTCGGGTCTCCTAATTCTGCATAATTACAGGTAGCTTGAGCCACTAGAAAGGGTTTGAATTTTCGAATGGCACTACCTGACTTGAGTCTTTTAGTGAATTGGAGCAAAGGGATAATTCAAACTAACTAAAACACGGTGCTAAAACAATGTTTTTTCTACGTAAAAGCAGTCTAAATCGGAAAAAGCGCTAGCTGAGTTAGCGGAGGGTTGTAAAATAATTTTGTAAAAAAATAGCAATAAGACCAAACCAATTAATTGGGAGCGGCAAATAGTTCTCTAAATGCTCTGATACCAGGTTTGCTATCATCGGCTTTGGGACCGTTTTGTATCCGATGGATTGCAAGTAAAAGCTCTGCTGCTCTCCTATTCGTAAGCATCGGGTTGGCATTATATCCGCGCTGATCTGTGAAGTTGACAGTTCTCCAGTCTGAATGTGCTGGATCCAACATCCTTTTAGCTTGCGGAGCACCAATTAAGTTGGCCATTTCAAACACAGCTGGCGTAAGTTTATCTGCATTCAGACCGCCATAATAAATAGAGTTCAGTTTGTAGAAAAGACCTGATATGTTTTGCGCTTCTGGGCTGTCTGCAAGCGATTTTCCGTTTAAACTTGGATCTAAGAATACTTTGTTTAGAAGTAACTTTTCGAAAAGAAATTTTCTTTCTCCTTCGTTTAAATTCGGATCTACTCCATTTTTGAAAGACTCTGTCATTTTTCTGAGAATAGAATCACGCATTACGCCATCGATGCCACCAGGTATTTTTCCCGCAAAAGCCTGATCGAGAATTGAATTTAAAGCTGTCAATTTTGCATCGATTGGTTTGCTGTCGAAGTTGGTTATCTGATCATGCACATGAGCAACGAAAGTATCGAGAGACGCTTTTAGATTGTTGGATTGATTTCTCTCCGGATCTGTAGCAGTACTGTCCGGATGCCAGTCTTGGATGAGGCTTCTCAGCTGTGTTGCTTGAATCAAAGGTCCGAGATCCCGATCTAAATTCAAAGCCTGAATTGAACTGGCGAACTCTCTACCTGTCATAGTGTTGCCATCTGGCAACGTAATTTTATTTGCCGATTTGGACAAAGCATCAAACAATGTCCATTTTGCAACTTTAGATAAATCGGCTCCAGGGTTGTCTTTTAAATATGACTCGGTTGCGTATCGCAACATGGTGTCAGGCAGTTTGCTTACAAAGTCAGCTTTTGATGTGAGTCTTGTACGTTCTGCTGGATCGCTGGTGGCATTTGCTCGATCCAGTAACTGTCTCGACATGTTGTTTCCATCGGTGAATATATTGCTCATGGTGGTAGACATGATCAATTGTTTGTAGCCAATTGCCGAAGACTTATCTGGAACAAAATCATGATCAGACGCAGGAATATCCGAACTTCCTCCAGTAAAAATACTCAACAGTTTGTCTGCTGCGCCAGCCACTGGATTTTGTTTCATACCTGCCACCAGGTCGAACCCACCAGTGCCGCCAGTCTCGTAAGCGTATAGTTTTAAAATTACATCTTGAACTTGCTTTTCGGTTAAACCGTGATTGCGACTCATTTCTTGTATCGATTTTACATATTGAGCTCTGAACTCTCGATCGTTAGGAATATCGAGATTGAGACCTGCGGGTGGATTTTCGCCATAAACAAGTGACTTGAGATCTGGAAACTTGGCCGCCATCTGATTTATTGAAAGAAGCGGAAGAGAAGGTTTTGTATCTTTAGACTGACTGTTTTCTCTGGGGCGCGCGATAGAAGGGGCTTCGGGTGGAAAAGAAAGGACCTCGGTATCAGTCCGTCTGTCAGTCGAGACGCCTTGCCAGAACTTCTTAGTGGATGCATCAAAATCTGACCACTGTTCTTTGAGAGAGCTTATAACCCCAAAGAAATCAGTGTCTGGAGCTTTAGCTAACTCTATACGCCCTTCCGAAGGCGTGGCTATTTCGGTTTGATCACTAGATCCAGTAGCCACTAAAAGTTTTCCTGTAATAAAGCAAATTGCCTCTGAAACTATATTCCCTGAATTGATAGTCTTGTGGGAAATTGTTTACTAATTCACCTAGTAGGTGTTGGCTAAAAAGAGAAAGATGTAGAGGTGTGGCAACTTATTTTGTCGCCACACCCTGCTTGCTAAATCACAGTGATTTTTTCAGAAGCTGAAGGAGAAATCAGACTTCTGGAGCCTTGAAGACCATTCCGACCATGTGGACATCGAATGGAGCTTCTCGCCCTCGATAGAAGGAAGCCGTCGATACCTCGAGCAGCTCGAGATGCGGATTGTTGGAACGCCAGGTCGCGACCGCCTGGTCAATTTGCGAGTCGCAAAAGACGTAGGCGTGAGCGGTTCCAGTGGCGCTCGGCTTCTTAACGGGAGGAGTGTTGTCCTGCATGCTTGGTCGTATCCCTTTGCTTGTGTTTGCAATTCGGGGTTGGGTTAGTGATATAGAACCAGAGGTTAGAGAAAAATGTCCTTAGGGAAGAGAGAACGAAAGATGCCTCGAATCTTAGTGATCTTCTGGAGGCAGAGTAAATGTAGAAATGATAAAGATCACGATGAATAGAGGCTTTTTGATGAGGATTGATGGCGACTAGATCTCTTAAAGATATGAGCTGCAAGGCGATTGCGGCATTTTTGGCTTCCTCTTTAATTCTTGGTAGCGGAGCTGTGCTAAGTGTTGCCGAGGCGCAACAGTTCAGACCTAGTCGCAGTTCTCAGCCTCAATTCAGATATAACGGTGCACAGAAAGTCTGGTTTGCCACCACTCGATTGAACGAGAACGGGTCGGTGTTAAAACCCATTTTTGCGGCAAAGCGCCACCTCGATATGGGCGTTGGTTCAATTGATTATGGCACTGCTGATGTAAGCAAACCGCTTTTGAATGGAACACTAGCTACATCGGGCAACTGGTCAAATTTTCATTCTCTGATGACGGGCACCGATGCTGGATATTTGGCTGGCGGTGTGCGTCTGCAATTACAAAACGATTCGAATTTTATAGACGCGGTGTCAAATTTTGACGGCACAATCATGATTTTCGCACACGGTTATGACGAGAGTTTCAATAAGTCATTGCAAGACACTGCTTTGATTGCAAGCGAATTGGAAGGACAGATGCCTGCTCAGGCTGTTTTGCCAATTGCATTTTCATGGCCGTCATTTGATTCGACTAAAGATTATTCGGCTGATGAAGCCAATTTAGAATGGAGTAAGAAAAGTTTCACCACACTCGTTGCGCGTCTGTTGGTGGCAAAAAAGCCTGAGACTAAGCTAGTTATAGTGGGCCATAGCATGGGATGTCGACTTGTTTTTGACCTGCTTAAGTTACCTGAGATCTATAAAAAACCGTTGATTGAGAAAATAATTTTGTCTTCGGCAGATTGTGATTATTACCAGGCGTTGGATGATATTCCAGACCTTGAACAACTGGTGAAAGACAAGATCTATGTACTTGTATCAGAGCGTGATGGACCTCTTTTGACCTCTCAGGCGTTGCACAAGATGCCACGCTTAGGCAAGCCGACGGAGACTTATACGAACGATGCCAGCCTTGCAAGCAAGCTTTCTGACGTCACTTCAAATCCGCTTTTGAAGTCGCTTATAAATAATGCTGGTACTGTTTTGTTACCGGCTCAAAATGTGCAGCATCCAGAGCTCGCCGCATGGCTGAGTTCTAATCCAAATTTGAGTCAGGAGCTAGGTGTAAAAAGCGAATTTTATGATGTAAGCGAACTGGCGGATTTTCAATCCGAGCTAGGACACAGGCTTTGTTGGCCGGTGATTGCAAGGCTCTTAAGTCCTGGAGCATTGTTGTCTCCGCTTACAGTCGAGATTATTCATAAGATGCCTGAGCGTAATTATCTAGAACAAACCGGAGGGCGACCGAAGGTTCTGTATCGCTTTCATAAAGTGAGCACTAATCGTTTTCAAATATAAAACTAGTGAAAATTTACTATCAACTATTTGATGTAGTAATTATTTTCAAAAAAGGGAAGAGCCAGGGTGCGAACCCTGACTCCTCCGACGACTCACTCGGTTTTAATCCCGAGACGAGCCGCCTTCAGGCTGCTACTTGTGGCTCTTGGCCGGCTGGACCTTGAGCTCGCCGCCCTCGATCACGCCCTGCAGCGGAACTTCGTCCCCGATCTTGGGGAAGAAGCGCTGCGAGGACGGGATCTTGACCTTCGTCTTGCTCGGCGTGTTGAGCTCGATGACGAAGGCCGTCTGGGTGCTGCCGACGACGGTGCCGGTCAGGCGTCCCTTGCGGTTGCCGACCAGCGCCTCGAGCAGCTCGGCGTCCTGGCGCTTCTTGTTCTCGACCTGCTCGAACGAGCCTTGCAGGACGATATCGAAGCGATTCTCCTCGTTCTTGCGAGACCGGTCGGGCTCGCGAGCGACGATGATTTCGACGACCAGGACGGTCTCCTCGGACTGGCACTTGTTGATGGTCGATTCGCCTCCGGGCACGTTCGTCACGTGCACGAAGACCTCCCAGCCCTCGGCCACACCCTCGAGGATCCGCAGCCGCAGACCCTTCTCGGTGGTGTCGACGACCATCGCATCGACGAGAACGCGCTTGCGCTCGCCGGTGGACTCGTCGATGGCGTTGAACTCGCGGAGGATACGCTCTTCCGCGGGTTTACGCGCCGAAAGCCGGCCCTGGACCCGTCCGTTGCGCTCCCAGAGCTCGACGACCTCCAGCTCACCGAGCGGCATGCCGACGGTGGCGTTGGCGAGGAAGCTGTGGCGGTTCGCGTGGGTGCCCTTCGGGCAGTCGGCGCGGTCCAGCTTGAGGGTGATGACACCACCTTCGGGAGCGGGAACACGCACGAGCGCGAAGAGCGGCTCCTTGACCGACGGGTTGTCGCGACGCGGCTGCGTCTCGACCATGAAGATGGTCGATTCGCCGGCCGGGATGCGCGTTCCGGCGGTCAGACCGCGGTGCTTCTCGACGGGGGTCTTCGGGGCCTTGGGGGACTTCGTCGGGGCAGAGGTTTCGTTCGACATGGATGTAGTCCTTTCTTGAGGA
Organism: uncultured Candidatus Obscuribacterales bacterium; assembly: GCA_964519785.1. Classification (GTDB taxonomy): domain Bacteria; phylum Cyanobacteriota; class Vampirovibrionia; order Obscuribacterales; family Obscuribacteraceae; genus Aved-18. Next base: position 49,107 of record CAZFKB010000005.1, read on the forward strand.
TTGCTGCGTTGCAGCGAGAGATACTCGTCCACCTGGGTTGACCAGAGTGCCAGGACGAGCGGATTGGAGAGTTGACACGTCTCTCGGATTCACCAAACTGCGCAGGACCAGTCCCTCACGTAACGCCTAAGCGCTGTGCACAACCTATGAAAGTGAGGTATGTAGCTTGTTGTGAGGGTTTTTTGTTCGCTGCGAGATTTACTGGTGATAAATCGAACCTACTCCTGACAAGTGGGGCGAACAAAGTTAAATGTGTGGCGCTGGGCGTCTTTTCTGACAATAAGGGTTAGCGCGGCTATAACACCGTCTAATCTTTGGTTGGCCAACTAGTATGTTTAAGCTTATAAATAAGAGAAGATGTTAAGAGATTAAATAAGTGCGCTAATTGTAAATGAAGTAGTGATCTACTGCTTTTTACTTGGTCTGAAAAGCCTATGTTCAGCTTCTAAAAGAAGTTTCAGACCAGACAATTAACACTTGCTGAGAGATAGGTAATAGCTACGCTAGTCTCTAACTCTTCTTTGTTTCTGCACTCTACTTAAATCCTCAAAAAATTAAATCAATGCTTTCTACTTAAGCGCTTCCGACGGTTTTCTAACCGCGGGAGTAAGTCCGAATCGTTCTCCTAACGGAGACAAGCACAAGAGTGAAACAATGAAAGGCTTACAAATCCGTCGCAAGCCTCTGGCGCATCTCATGCGCGATGTTGGCGACGATCAAGGTCCCCGGCTTAAACAGGTTCTAACTGCCAAGGACGTTTTCTTCCACGGTGTCGCTGCCATCATCGGCGCTGGCATCTTCGTCTACCTTGGAGCTGGAGCTGGACTTGCCGGTCCGGGCGTTATCCTGTCCTTTGCTGTATGCGGCATAGTCTGCACCCTGGTGGGACTCGCCTTCGCTGAGCTGGCCTCGATGATCTCAGTCTCGGGCAGTGCCTACACCTACGCTTACGCGTCAATCGACGAGCGCGCCGCCTGGGCTATCGGGTGGGACTTGCTGCTCGAATATTCGCTTGGTTCTGCTGCTGTTGCGGTCGGCTGGAGCGCCTACCTGCAACACATTCTCACTGGCATGGGCTATACCCTGCCGGCGCACTTATCACAGGCGCCGACTCATCTGCCCTGGTATGACATCGGTGTCACAGCTGCGCTACTCTTTGGTGGGGCAGTCGCTTTGGCGTGGTCGCTCAGCGACAAGCACAGGCAGTCCGGTGCCTTACGAGGGCTGGTTCTTTTCGCCGGTGGCGCAGCTTGCCTTGCCGGCTTGAAAGAAGCGGCAATGGTGGCGTCACAACTGCACTCCATCAACTTGCCGGCGTTCCTCATCATCTCGGTTCTTAGTCTGTGTCTCTACCTCGGCGTGCATCACACAGCGCGCATGACTGAGATTTTTGTCTGGGTTAAGCTGGCAGTCATTGTCGTTTTCCTGGGGTGCGCTGTCTGGTTCGTCAAGCTCGACAATTTCTCGCCGTTGATGCCGATGGGCTTCTGGGGCGTGCTTGGCGGGGCTGGCATCGTTTTCTTCGCCTTCATCGGCTTCGATGCTGTGACAACGCTCGCTGAAGAGTGCAAGAATCCTCAGACCGACATGCCTCGCGGCGTGCTCGGTAGTCTCTGGGTTTGCACCGCTCTTTATATGGCGGTGGCAGCAGTCGGCGTTGGTGCGGTGCACTACAGTGGACTGATGAATGCCGCACCGATAGCCAGTGTGCTCAACGCCATTGGTTACAGCAGTATCGTGCCCATGCTTTCTGTGGGCGCGTTGGCTGGTCTGACTTCGGTGCTGATCGTCTTGCTCTTCGGGCAGTCGCGCATCATGATGCGCATGTCCAAGGACGGTCTGGTCAGTCCTGTTTTCGGGGTCATTGGCGCCAAGCGTCAAACTCCGCACTGGGCCATTCTTATCATGGGAACGGCTGCTGCTCTTGCTGCCGGTTTCATGGACATTAACGAGTTGGCGCATCTGACTAACGTCGGCACGCTTGCCGCGTTCGTCATCGTTTGCGTCGGCGTTATCTGGCTGCGTAAGAGCGAACCAAATGCGGTGCGCAAATTCCGCTGCCCCGGAATGCCCTGGATTCCAGCTCTGGGAGCCGCGAGCTGCCTTGGGCTGATGTTTACCTTGCCGCATGATTCGCAGATGCGATTCGTCATTTGGATGGCGGTCGGCTTTGCGCTTTATTATTGCTATGGCTACTGGCACAGCAAAGAGCGGCCGGGTCAGTCGCGAAATTGAGAAGGAATGAGCATTTCGCTCCGGCCTAGCTAGAAGTAGGGAAACAAGTGTGAGCTTTCCAGCTCTCCTTGTTTCTCTATTAATACCCTTTCAATTACTTGATATAGTAAAATTATACTTTTAAGCTTATAAAAAACGCCAAAAAATATCATTTTAAAATGATATTTTTACTATACGGCGTAGTGGTGAGTGGGAAAAAGTAGAAAGAAGCAGAGCGTAAGGGTAAATCCCAAAACGCTCCGCTTCTTCCAGACCTCCTCAACTACTCAGGAAGATGCAGCTTGGCGCCACTCTGCTTGAGCTTCTTCAGTGCCGCCACCTGAATTTGGCGAATGCGCTCGCGCGACACGCCGAATTCCTGGGCGAGGTCCTCGAGAGTGAGTTCCTCGTCGGTGGCAAGACCGAAACGACCTTCGATCACGCGACGCTCACGTTCGTCCAGAGCGGAGAGCGCCTGATTGAGGGCGCTTTCCGACCGGTCGCGATCGATCACGTCATCGGGGTTGGAGTGTGCCATGTCGACGAGAATGTCGCCGAACTCGGCGCTGCCTTCCTCCGTGTCGTTGATAGGAGCGTTGATCGAAACCGGCTCCTGAGCCCACATCGAGAGAGCGCGCACCTTCTTGACCGGCAACTCCATCAGATTCGCCACCTCGGTGTCGGTGATGGGACGTCCTTCGGAGGCGATTTTCGCAATGATGGCATTCATCTTGCGAACAGCGCGCATCGCGTTGGGAGACAGACGAACCACGCGGCCGTTGTCTTCCAGATACTGGCGGACATACTGCGTAATCCACCAGCCGGCGTACGTGATGTAGCGCGCCTTCTTGTGTTTGGAAAACTTCGAAGCCGCCTTCATCAGACCGAGATTGCCCTCCTGAATGAGGTCCTCGTAATAGTGCTTGCCGGCGTGCTTGGCGGTGACCTTGAGCACGTAGCGCAGGTTGTTGGTCACGAGCGTGTCGATCGCACGCTTCGCCGCGGCACCACCTTGTTCGATGGCGTCGCTCAACTCGCACTCGTCCTGCCACGTGAGGATGCGCGAGCGCTTCACGAGAGCGCGCACATCTTTCAGGTAGGCAGAAACTGCCGACTTGTCAGAATCCTTGTCCATCATATCGATTCCTTTCCAAATGGGATGGGACAGACGTTATCAGTACAAAATTCCCACCAGAGCCGCACCAAGCCAGGTGGCGAGGTTGGCTGCGATGAGAGCGCGCATGCCCATCTTGAGCAGGTCGGTGCGACGCTCGGGAATGAGCATGGCGAGACCGCCTACGTTGATGGCGATGGACGAGAAGTTGCAGAAACCGCACAGAGCAATGGTGGCAACCATTTGACCTTTAGGTGTCATGGAGCCGGCCGTGATCTGTTTGGCAAGGTCGATGTAGGCGACGAATTCATTGACCAGAATTCGGGTAGCCATCTCTCTGCCCACTTCGAGGCAGTCGACCCAGGGTACGCCGATGAGCCACATCGCCGGAGCGAAGGGATAAGCGAGCACGTCCTGGAGCTGAAGGTTGTAACCAAACATACCGGTGATGCCACCGAACATGGTGTTGAGGAAGGCGACCATTGCCACCGCTCCAAATACCATGATGATGACCACACCGCCGAGTTTGGCACCTTCAGTAGCGCCCTGGAGGAAAGCGTCGAACACGCTCAGGTAGGGGTTTTCGACCTCCATTTTGACCTGACGGTTGATTGCTTCCTTGTCCTTTTCCGGACAGATAATCTTGGCCAGAGTCAGTCCGGCAGGCGCCGTCATGATGCTGGCGGCGATGAGCAGCGCAGCGTTCATGCCCATGGCGACGTAGACCACGAGCACCGTTCCGGCGATGGTGGACATATTTGTCGTCATCATGGCGAAGAGCTCGGAGTTGGTGAGCCGCGATAAGTACGGACGCACAACCAACTGGCTCTCGACCTGACCAAGGAAAACCGAAGCAGACGAGGAGAATGCTTCGGCACCACTTATTCCCATCGTTCGTTGCATGCACCATGCGAAGGCGCGCACCACCGGCTGAATGAGGTTGAGGTGAAAGCCGATGGTGGTGAGAATGTTGACGAACACGATGGCGAAATAGACTTGCACTGCAAAGATCCACTTGCCGTAGACGAGGTCGTTGCCGAGAACGGCTTCAGCTCCCTTCTTGGAGCTTTCGAGAATCTTGTCGATTCCCAAACCCATCGCCTCGAAGGCAGAAGTGAACCACGGAAGGCGCACTGCAAGCGCGATGATGAAAGTCAAAAGTGTACCGGACAAAACCGCGCGCCACGAGATGGATTTGCGATCGTCCGACATCAGGTAGGCGATACCGAAAATCACTGCGATTCCCAGCACGCCGATATACTTATCCATAGGTTGCCTTTCTGTGGAAAGGTTGTGGCAAGGGCAGGAGCGTCTTTCTATGACGACTCCCGTCCTCACCGGGGTTGAAGCTGGATTACTTGGTGCCGACGACGACCGTCACCGCTTTGGACAGGTCGAAGTATTTGCGGATAGCCGCATCCACTTCAGCCTTGGTGATGTTGTCGTAGGTGGACTTCAGGTTGTCCAGGACCGAAAGAGGCAGCCCGAGCAGCTCGAACGAGGAAAGCAAGTTCGCGACGCCGCGGGTGTTCTCCATGGCAGTGATGACAGTTCCGTAGGCGCGGCCCTTCTCGGTGTCGAGCTCCTTGCTATCTGAGATGCCGTTCGCCAGGTAGTCGGCGACGATATCATCGATGAGCGTGAGAGCCTTCTCGACGTTCTCCGGGTTGACCGTGAGGTCAATGGTCCAGGGAGCGCCAGTCAGAGCCGGGTTGCCGAAGGAGCAGTTGACGCCATAGGTGAGACCTTCCTTGACGCGGATGACCTTGCCCAGGCGGTTTCCGATGGTATCAAGACCCAGGGCGTTGTTCGCCAGCCGGGCAGCGTAGAAGTCGGAAGAGTAGCGCGAGATGTCCGCCGGCATACCGACGATGATGGACACACTGCGCTTGTCGGGCATCGGCACATTGACGCGCCGAGCCTTGTCGACGACCTTGATGGTCGCCGGATTCACGCTCACCGAAAGAGCATCGGGTCCGGTCCACGCCTTGAGTCCATCGGGGATGAAATCCAGGACGCGGTCGGCATCGAAGTCTCCGACGATGGTGATCGAAGTCGACTTGGGCGAGAAATGCTTGGAGTAGAAGTCCTTGCAATCCACCGCGCTCATCAGTGGCAGTTCGGCGAGAAGCTCGTCGACCGTTTTCTGATAGAACGGGTTGCCCTTTTCGTAGAGTTCACGGCTGAGGATAGCCGCCGCCTGAGCGTCGGTATCGTTCGCCGAGCGATGAATGCTGGAGCCGAACATGGGCTTGATGATGTTCAGATCAGCCTCTTCGAAGACCGGGTTCATGAGCACCTCAGCAAGAACGCCAAGGAAGCTCTTGAGGTCGGCCGAAACCACAGTCGAAGTGGACGCGATGCTCAACATGTCCGAGGACACGTTGAAATCGATGCCCGTGCCCATCTGCGCCGAACGGAGAGCCAGATCCTCCTTGGTGAGGTTCTTGCTTCCCATGGTCAGAAGAGTCGCGACTGCGTTGGGGACAATGTCCTTGTCGTAGCTTGCAAAAGCGCTGCCGGCCTTGACCGAGGTGGCGACCGAAACGGTGCCGGTGCCCGGCGCAGACAGAGCAACGACGGTCAACCCGTTGGGCAGAACCGTACGCTTGACCCGCGAAGCGAAGGAGCCCTTGGGCTTTTCGCCGGTACCACCGCTGGCGGTGGCGGCCGGAAGTTTGATGCCGTCACGCTTGGGCGTGGCTGCAGCGTCCTTCTTCTTGAGGCGCTTCTTGAGCGGATTGAATACGCCGACGGTGCGGTTGCGCGCCTCGAAGTAGTGCGCGGCGACAGCCTTGACGTCGTCGGTAGTGACGGCTGCGAAAAGGTCTTTGCTGTCGATGAGCCACTGCCAGTCGGCAACTGCTTCGCCAGCGCAGAGGTAGGAAGCGAATCCTTTCGAGCTATCGCGGCTCAGGATGAAGCCCTTGCGGTCAGCCGCCTTGTGGGGCAGCATCTCAGCTTCGGACACACCATTGGTTGCGATGCGCTCGATTTCGGCAAGCAGAATCTTCTCCACCTCGCTGATGTCAACGCCGGGAGCGGCGGTGGCATTGAGCATGAAGAGACCCGGGTCGCGCATGTCGGGGTTGCTCGCCCCGCACGAAACGGCCTTGCCGGTCTCGATCAGCGCCTTGTAGAGACGGCTGTTCGGGTCGCCGGCGTTGCCCAGAATGCCCGAGAGCATATTGAGCGCCGCGTTGTCCTGGTGACGGGCTTCGGGGATGCGATAGCCCAACCAGACCTGCGGCATCGAGCTATGAACGCGCTCGATCAGATAGCGACGCTCGCCTTCCTGCTCCTCCTCCGAGGTGTAGACCTGGGGAATCGGCTTGGGCGAGCGCGGAATCTTGCCGAACTCAGCGCGGACGTCTGAGAGTAGCTCGTCCGCGGTGCAGTCGCCGACCACGATGAGGGTGGCGTTGTTCGGCCAGTAGTAGGTGTCGTAGAACTCCTTCATGCGCTCGAGCGGAACGCCCTCGACGTCTGAAGTCCAGCCGATCACCGGGTGGTGATACGGATGCATGTGGTACGCATTGCGCCACATGTTCTGGTACATGATGCCGGCGATGTTGCCATCGTTCTTCTCGAGCTCGTTGCGAACGACGGTCATCTCCGAGTCACGGTCTTCCTTGCGCAGGCGCAGATTGCGCATGCGGTCGGCTTCCATGGCGAGGAGAGTGCGCCGGTGGTCGCGGTGAGCGGTCTCGAAGTAGTTGGTGCGGTCCATCGCGGTGGTGGCGTTGAAGACCGCGCCCATCGGAGCCAGAATGTCGGTGACGCCGTTGCCGTTCTGCGGGTTACGCGTGTCCGTACCCTTGAACATCATGTGCTCGAGGAAGTGGGTCGAGCCGGTGTAGCCGACGGCTTCGTTGCGAGAGCCAATCTTGTAGACGATCAGGGTGGTGACGACGGGAACGCTGTGGTTCTCGACGTGAAGCACCTTCAGACCGTTACGCTTGAACACGTATTCGACGATGCCATCGCGCTCAGCGACCTTCTCGAAACCACGCTGGCGGATAGCCTTGAGTGAAAGTTTCATGTTGTTCTCCCATGTAAGGGTGATGTGATGCAAGACCAAATCGTCTTGAACGACCTGGAAATGCGGCTTAGATAGAGAAATAAAGAGGCTTTGAGCCTGGATTACCCGTAGTGCTTGTGGGTGAGAAAGATGTCTTAAACCTAGAATCTATCGTCACGCGCGGACAAATTAAGAAAAGCACTAAAATCTTGCTGGCTTAATTTGAACTTAGATAACATCGGATTTCATGAGAGTTTAAGTTATGAACGCCAGTTAACTGTTCCTGCTCCAAGAACTTGAAAACAACATATTTAGCCTTTTTTGGTCTTCTAAATAAGTTTGTTGAAAGTTAGCGAAGATACGATAATCTATACAGATTAGAAAAAGCGCATGTTTAGTAATGCTGCTTTGCCAATTGGATCTCTGGAGTTATCCCAAATGAATTTAAGACCTTTCGCCACTTTAGTTCTGCTTTCTTCTCTGTCTTTTGCCATGAGCGGGTGCGAAGCGCCTACTCGAACCGATCTGAAGTCGGAGTTTGTTGAAGTGGCCACTGATTTAAATTCAAGCGGAGTGATTGCCAAAAGCGAAAAACCAGTGTTGGTCGACTTCTACTCAAAAACAAGCGGTCATTGTGACACTGTTTCTGGATATGTCGACGAGATGGCCAAAAAGTACAATGCAAAAATGAAATTCGTTAGGATCAACGCTGATGAGAACCCGAGCTTGGTTAAAACCTATCAGGTAGATAGTTATCCTACTTTACGAGTTTTCTCGCAAAAGAACAAAGTAATCATGCCGCTTTTGGGTTTGCGTGATAAATCCCAGGTGGAGGATTACATCAAAAAGGCTTTACTTACTTTAGAGCAATAAAGAAACTAACGTTGAAGGTGGAGCGAATCTTTTGCTTTGTCTTTAAGCAGATGTTCTCTGGCTTCGCCTACAACATAAATTGAGCCAGTGATGCAGATTACTTCACCATTTTTGGCTAATTTTTTAGCTTGTTCGATACCATCTGCGACACTATCGCTCAAAATAGTTTTTGCTTCATTGCTTTGTAAGGTGCTTACTACATCAGCGATTTCTCCTGGATCGAATGAGCGAGGGTTTTTCGATTTTGTAGTGACGCACAAACGGCACAAAGGATTCAATTCTTTCCATACAGCGCTAACATTTTTGTCTGCGCTCAGTCCGAGAACAAAAATGCACGAATCAACACCAAGTGCGCTTTTGAGTGTATTGGCTAGAGCTTGAGCAGACTCGTGATTATGTGCGCTATCTGCCACTATTACAGGACCATCGTCTTTTCCTGGCTCTCCGGATAATATTTCAAAACGTCCAGGAACAGTTGCTTTCTTCAGCCCTTTAGCAATGTGCTCGGCGGTTATGGGATGTCCTTGTTCTGCTAAGGCAAAAGCAGCAGCAGCAGCGGTAGAGGCATTCGTAACTTGGTGGGCGCCTAGCATGGGAGTGAAAAATTCGTGGCTGCCGCTGGGCGATTCCATCAAAAATGTTTGTCCATGCAGATCGAAGTTGGTAATTCTTGTTTTGTATGCTTTGGAAACGTCAATGAAATTGGCTTGTACTTCGCGACAACGACGTCCAATTGCCGTTTTCGCTCCAGAATCTTTTTGAGCTGCCATGATCGCCGTACATTTTGGAACGATTATTCCAGCCTTGTTAGCCGCAATTTCAGTCTGAGTAGAGCCCAGTACTTCGACGTGTTCCAGACTTATGGGAGTGATAATAGCCAATTCTTTACTGCTAAAGACGTTGGTAACGTCATATCTTCCACCGAGTCCAACTTCGACTACTTGCCAGTCTATTTTAGGTTGGGCAGTTGCTGTCAGATGGAAATATAAAGCTGTAAGCAATCCGAAAGTCGCAAGCGATCCATTGCCAGCTTCTTTTTCTGCTTCAAAAATAGGCTTAAGCTGCGTAATCCCTTTCGCGAATAACTCTTGCGATATTGGTGCGCCACCAATGGCGATGCGTTCCCTGTAATCGTGAAAATGAGGACTTGTAAAAGTGGAAGTTTTGAGACCAGCTTCTTCCAGAATGCGAGTAATCATTACAGTAGTGCTGCCCTTACCTTTAGATCCGGCAATGTGGACAGTGTTTCTACCGATTTGAGGATTTCCCATGCGCTCGAGGAGCGACATCATGGATGGCAAGCCCATAGTGGGGCCTCGAGCACCAAAAGTGGCTCTTTCCATATCAGGAAATGATTGAATGTAGTCAATAGCTTCCTGGAAATTCATAAGATTCGCTGCAAATAATCTATCTTCTGTTTCATATGCTTGAAAACGCACAGAGCGATTTCATAGTCTTGATGAATTCTACATGTTTATAGCTTTTTCTATCTCTCTTTTCTTCTCAAGAATCCCAAATTAGTTCCTATCTCTTAATTTCGACCCTGCTAGACGAGCAGCCGATATTGAATCGTTACTGATTTAATGCTGCTTGACTAGTTCCGTCATAACTCAAAACCAAGAAAGTTCACCATGAAAATTCAGCGAATCCTTCACTTCTTCGAGGGAATTGCTCGTCGCATGGTCTTCCTTTTCCGTCGTCCGGTTTATGTCACCCTCATGGGCGGCCCTGGAGCGGGAAAAGGAACAGTCGCTCAGTCGCTCGCCCCTCAAATGGGACTGGCGCATTTGTCCACGGGTGCATTGATGCGACGCGAAGTCGCACAAAACACCCCGCTTGGACAGAAGATCGACAAGATCATGAAAGCGGGCAAACTCGTTCCCGACGAAATCGTTTTTGAACTTCTCAAAGCGGAGCTCGAGCGTCCTTCCAACTGGCGTGGAGCGATTCTGGATGGTTTTCCGCGCACACTTTCGCAGGCGCAGTGGTTAAGCGCTCTTTTCCCTTCGTGGGGCGTGCGCCTGACTGCTGCCATCCAGCTCGACGTGCCTGAAGCGGACATTCTCGAACGTCTTTCGGGTCGGCGTGTCTGTTCGAACACGGCTTGTGGTAACACTTATCATGTGAAATTCAATCCTCCCAAAAAGGATGGGATTTGCGATAAGTGCCAGAGCAAGCTGATTCAGCGAGCGGACGACAAGCCCGAAGTGGTGCTTGCTCGCCTTGAAGAGTACAGATCGGTGCAGGCGCCGATTCTGGACCACTTCAAAGCGTTTCCATACGTGCTCGTTGTTTTGAGCACTACGAATAGCACTAAGCCCGAGTATGTCGTGGCCACGTGCAAGTCTCAAATTGAGGCTCGCGCCAAGCTTTGAAACACTGGTGGGAGAGGTTGCCTTTATCCAGGCACCTCTCCTAACCAATTTAAATATCGATCAAACTCAAGACTTTGATTTCAAGAGATAGCGCAGCTAGCGCTTGGTTTAATTGCTTTTTTCGTTGTTTCTACTATTTGTTTCAATAGGTATACTTTGTTGCACGCTGTTTCGAAAGGTACTTTTCAGCTGGGCTGTCAAATATCCAAAAGTGGGAACATGTAATTTGGAGGTAAGATGCAGCATCAAATCGTCATTACTCTAAACCCCGAAGAGTACCGCGAAATTCAACGTCTGGCTAAAATGGCAGGCACCACTTCGATTGGTCAATTTCTTCACACCCGCTTGCTCACATTTTTGGGAATGCGAAGCTCGAATCGTCGTCTTGATACCACCTATGATACTGAAAAAACAGTGGACCTGACTCAATTGGGTGACACTATTACTCGTATGCATAAAGAGCTTAAACAACTTCTGGAGCACGGTGAGATTAGCGGTTATGTAACCGGAACCGCTCCAGAAGAAAATATTCGCGAAAGTTTTATCTCGTTCAAATTCGAGACTATTTTGCAAAACGACTACAACGCAGTGCCATCACAACCAGTTTATCTTCCGGCTGAAACTGTTTTCAGTGAACTGGGAGTAAGTCTGCCAAAAGTAGAAGAAGCTGTTGAAAAGTCGACTTCGGACCTTTCGTTCGCTTCATTGCCTCCAGTTAGTGATGTGAAGGAAGCTAATATAACCCAACAGGTGGCGCAGGCAATTATAAGCGTAGAAGTAGATCAGAAGCCAGATTCAGAGCAAAAGTTAGAAGCTGAAAAAATAAAAGAACCAGAGCCAGAACCGCAACCTGAGCATCTCCCAGAAAAAGAGCAACTGAAAGATCGAAAAATTGATTTTAGAATCAAACCTCAAACTCCTGAAGAAGCGATTCAAGCAGCAAAAAGCATTGAAGATGAGTTGGAGCGTTTAGCCGAGCAGGCCTTTGCTCAAGCTCCATTATCGGGCGTTGCACAAGTTCCCGATACACCAATAGAACCGCTTGCGGCAAACGATCCTTTAATCGATATTTTGGATGAAGGTCTGGTAAAAATCCTTGAGGAGAAAACAGCTAGTAAAATCACTTCAGATTTCGTCAAACCAAATCTAAATGAAGCGGCTCAAAAAAATTTGCAAGATCCAAAACTGGAGACCAAAAAAGAGTTGGAAAGTGAGCCTGAAGAAAAAATGCCCCCAAATCAAGTGACTGACTCAAATGAGGATCAACCCCCAACTTCAGACGGTTTTGGACCTCCGCCAAAGAAACGAAAAAAGTGAGAAACTGCGCGTTCTACGTAGTGCAGGATAGAAATACGACGACACAAGCTGACAGTTTCGTGGTATTTAAAGAAAAGGACGAGCGAAAAAAGGATCGTTGCTATGGGCAATAGTGAAGAAAAAAGCAGTTCGTCTGACGGCTCTGAATGCAGCGCAAGTGAAAAGAAAGAGACCGAGGCAACCCCAGTTACTGAAGGCGAAGAAGCGGCTATCCCAATGTTAGATTTAGACTGGACACTAGAGGGACTGAGCCAAGATCCCGCCAAAGGCATTGAAGAAGCCCTTGCCGAAAATATCGCGTTAATGGAAGAGCAAACCAGGCGTCTTATCGAGCATGGAACTGTAGAAGATATTATGCGCGCACTGGATTACAATTTTAAGCAAATGCAGGCAATTCAGCTGCATATCCAGAGCTTGGCGGAAGAAATTCAGACAGGCGTCTAGCTTATTTCAACTATATTTTTAGATGTATCCCAGAGCCGACTGTGAGTTCGTAGGTGGCAAAATTCGCAATCTTCGCATTGGTTCATCCCCGATGCTGCGACTGCTTAAATTGAACCGTTCGACCAGCTGGTGTTGTAATCTGCGAATATACGCGCGCCTTGGCGATAACTCCATAGGTTCCAGTCTGTCCATTACCCTAGTAATGGCTTGTCTGGCTTCTTCTAGAGCCAATTCTGTTTCGTCGATGTCGTTTTCGATATCGACTGATCCAATTTCTGGCGCCAGGTGCAACGCTTCTTGAAGTACTTTTTGAATTTGAGGCAAATTATTGCTTTTAGCTACATAAACCGGAATTTTGCGTGCCTCTGCTAACGAATAAATTTTGGCTCCGGCACGTGCATAGCTTTTAAGAGCCAGTATAGCGTCGGCTTCATCAATAGACTTCACTACTTCGACCGGTATTTGAAGGGTTTTGACCACGCGCTCGAGCAAACCTTTACTGACTGCATATGGATAGACTTTTAAATAATTGTCGTTACCATACTCCATCATGTTTGGACTTTGAGGGGTATTCATCGCCATGCTCATGGTCATGTTGTTGTCTGTGGTGTTGGAAGACGCTGCGAAAGCCGCATCACTAGCCAGTTTAACTGTCTCCGGTACTGGTACCACAGATACTTCGCCAGTCTCGTCATCGCGACGTCTGATCTCGGGATGTATCTTCCAGCCTCGAAGTAACTGGTCCACAGCTTCGCCTACATTTCTATGAACGGCAAGAGTTTGTTTGTCCAGAATTTCAATGCAGACGTCGAAAGTCGGTTCTG
>CAZFKB010000006.1:0-57871 GCA_964519785.1 uncultured Candidatus Obscuribacterales bacterium
TAGAAGATATACGCCATAGAAAACAGCTGGTACTCCGACTATATGGAGAGCCGCGTTGATTGGATGTTTATGCCTTTGTGCATAGTCAATTAAAAAAGCTGTCGCCAATTTGTCGGGGCGCGCTGACATTGTATCTCTCCTTATCTGAATGTTTTCAGAGTCTCATTCATTCCTTTTTGAAAAGGAATCCGCTCGACATAATTGAGATCGCGCTCGGCTTTCTTTATACTGAAGCCTTGATTGAGACCAGCCAGTCTATAAGCTGCTCGTGAAAAACGCGAAAAATTCTTGTGTTGTTCTTTGGGTAGTAGTTGCACTGCACTCGATACCAGATTGATAAAAGGTTTAGCAATGGTTGATGGCATTTTTTTCTTTACTCGGGGTAAATTCATGCCATCGGCTATTGTGTCGAAAAGCTCTTTCTTAGTTATTTTCTGACCGTCGGTAAGATTGTATACCTGACCGTAAGTTTTTTCGTTTAAGAATGAAGACTCGATTGCTCTGCTCAAATTGTCGACATAAATCACATTGGTTTCTTTTTGACCGCCATCGATTAACATTACCTGATTGTTAGATATGGCTTTGATTAAGCGCGGCATCCATGCTCTTTCTCCAGGTCCATAAATAAATCCTGGACGCAAACATGTGATTTTGGTCTGTCCGCTTTTATACGAGGAGAGAAATTTTTCTGCTTCTACTTTAGAATCGGCATAGGATTCGCCGCATAAAATTAGAGGCGCGCTTTCATCCACGTCGTACTGATCGTCTTGGCCAGTGATCACCGAAAGACTACTTATATAGACGAACTGTTTTACGCCAGCTTCGTTTGCCGCTTCGAGGGCCGCTTTTGTTCCTTTGAGATTAATATCGAATATTGTTTGCCGGTCACCATGAGGGTCTACCATGCCTGCTGCGTGCACCACTATATCAGCGCCTGAAAAACCATTTTTCATCGCTTCTTTATCGGTTAAGTCGGCTCTGATGGCCGTTGTCCCTTGCGGTGCTCGGCTAAGCTCTCGCACTAAAGCTTTCACTTCGTAGCCACGCTCTATAAGATACCGGCTCAGGTTGGCTCCAACGAGCCCGCTTGCTCCTGTAATGGCGATTTTTGGTTTTGCGCTCATTTATCTTTGCAACAACTCCAGTCTTTGAGAGAACGATTGAGGTGCCGAAAGAAGAGGAATCTTCACCTGTGCTTCAGGCGCGCCCTCTTTGACTCTTTGCTGGCGCAAACGAGTATAAGTGCCTGGCTTCAACAGTTCAAGTCTGGGGCTGGCTAATCTTAAGCCCAAACGTTTATCTTTATATTCAGGATTTTGAGCAATCAAGCACTGGTCAAAAATCTGCTCGAATTCAAGATGTTTTTCAGGTCCAATCACATTATTTTCAGCCATTTCGACATAACAGACATAATGAGGTGGTGATGATAGTTTCACTTCTACTGTAAAGTGAACGAGACCTTCGAGCTGTGCCAGTTGGACCGACTGATTGAGTGCGACCAGAACCTGTTCTTCTGTTAGTTTTTCCCCGGTGATTGAGCTTACACCCAGACCTTTTCGCACGAAGCGAATTAGCGGAGTGTTACCAACAAAACCAGTCACTTCCATCAAGTCGTTTATGTTGTATCTGTAAATTCCTGCCGATGTGGTGAAAAATATATAGTACCGACCATTCAGTTTCAGGTCTTCGACTGTAAGAAAGCGTGGATTTTCTTTTTCAATTTCGTCTTCTTCTACGAATTCAAAAAAGTGTGACGTTACAGCAAGAATTCCGCTTGAACCTTCGTCGTGAACGGGAATGGTTCCACGCCCTTCCGATGCCATATAACCAAGGTCTCGCACCGGAACAGGACCATACAAGTCATTTAATTTATCGAGATAGAAAGACATCGGACCGCCTTTCCAGCAAGAAATAACTGATAGATTCGGCCAGATGAGTTCTGGTCGCAACGAGCCATTGCGCTCTAATAAAGATTCTAAATGATGAGCGCGTTTTGGATCTGGTTTTAAATATTTGTCAAAACACCCTTGAGCATCTTTAGGCAAAACGTGATTGAGGTCGAATTTTTTACTCAAGGTACCGTTTGCAATATCGCCAATCAATTCGTGCGTATATTTTTTGAGCTGATCTCCAAGTAATAGCAAACTTGAAGGATTACATCCCACTACCGCTGTAACATCCTGCATTAGCGAGGCTCTGAGCATCAAATAATATTTTGCATCTACGTCTTTGACTTTGCAAATTTCGTAAGGTAGAGCGAAGTGTCTTTTGATAATGGGTGACTGCTTTCGTGCCAGTAAACCGGAAATTGCACCACATGGAATACCACTATTGGTCCGGCTTTCTTCATCATTGGATGCGATTGTGAGAAATTTACCAGTGGCAACTTTAGGAATATCTTTGATTATTGAGTAGTTGTGTACATGGAAAGCATGGGTATAATCGCGCAAATGCTGTGGCGTCACTGGCAACCACTTGGGACTGGCTGTGGTGCCGGAAGTGGTGGCAAACATAAGCGGATCTTCGACGGTTAATTGATTACGCTCGCCCTGTGCCAGGCGCTCTACATATGGACGAAAATATTCATAGTCGTTGGCCGGAACTCTGTTTTGATAATCTTTATAATTGGAAATTTGCTCAAATCGATGATCTTTGCCAAATTGAGATTCAGCATTGTCTTTGATGATTTTGTTTAATTTTTGACGTTGAGTTTCAGCAGGATTTTTGAGCGCGCGATAAAATCCGTCGACGTGCGCCATCTTGCGAAGAATTTGTCCTAAATAAATATCCCAGTGCATTATCTCTCCGTTATGAGATTGCCGAATCAGCAAATTGTGCCTGAGAAGTGCTGGACGTTTTGTATTGTGTGCTAGTGTATTTTTTTACTTTGCGCTCGTCTACTTCGACTCCAATACCAGGGATTGTAGGCAATCTTCCTATGCCACCAGGAGCGATGCCGAAATTGGTATTAGACAAGTCTTCGTGCAAAAGCAGCTTGTTGAAAGAACCCTCGCAGTTATCGAATGGACCTTTTACTGCTGCAAAAGCTCTAGCCGCAGCGCTCAATATCGCGGACTCTCCCACTTGTGCACCCATCAAGCAGCCAAGACCGGCTTGTCGTGCCATGTCTGCCATTTGCATGGAAGCGAGAACACCGCCAACTTTGGACAAGCGAATATTGAAAGCATCACAAGCTCTAGTGCTTATCAGCATTTTTGCCTGATCAAGAGTGCATAGCGATTCGTCTGCCACAATGGTCTCAGGCACCTCGGCAGTCAAACGCTGCAAACCAGCAATATTCTCAGAATCAATCGGTTGCTCGATAGAAGACACTTTGTACTTACGCATTTTTTCTGAAAAATACAAAGTTTCTTCAACAGTCCAGCCGCAATTAGCATCTGTTCTGATGGTTGCTTCACTTCCCATGATATTTCGCGCCATTTGAAGAGTGAACATGCCTCTTTCGAAGTCGCGCCCCATTTTGAGCTTGACCGTTTTGAATCCGTAAGCTCTATAGCACATCAAAAGTGCCGCTATGGCGACCGGAGGGCCAAACGGGACTACCCCGCCGTAATCGATTACGCTTTGAATTGAAGTGGTTTTGACTTGCGACTGCTTGACTTCTTTTGATGGGATTTTGGTTTGCTTTGCAGAGTCGTATAAAGAAAGTAGATACGCTAGTTGCAGGTTACTTGCTTTTGCTAGAGCGTCCAATATTGAAATTTCCACAGCGCACCAGGCTGCGTTGTTTTCGCCCGAATAGCTCTCCAGATGAGCGAGTGCCTCAAGCGGGGTTTCGAATTCATAATCGCGCAACTGGGGAATGAATTCTGTTTCTATGGCTTTCAATGCGCTTTGAACAGTCTCGCCAGTGACATAATCGCGCGGAATACTTTCGCCATAACCAGTGAAAGTCCTTTTGTCATCTGATTCAAGAGTGGTCTTGACCAAAATATTGCTTGAAGATTTGCGCGATGCAAGGTTGTGACCAAAAGTCACCCTGAAGGGCAGATTCACAACCATAACTTCGATATTTGAAATTCGCATTTTTATTAGTTTTTTAGCACACTACTGGTAGACGAGCCGAAACCCATTCGCCCGCCAGGTGGGCGTAATCTTTGAACCAGTTATTGTCGAAATCCAAAACGTGTTTGGCATCTGGGAAAAGTCGCATAGATTTTTCGCTGCTTTTGGTTTTAGCCAGAAAATTTTGAGTCGCCTTGATGTCCACTATTTGATCTGCACCAGCCTGCAAAATTAGGATTGGCAACGAAAGTCTTTTTGCTGTACTTTGCGCAACGCCCGATAGCTTGTGACTTTCCACTAAAAAAGTTGATGTTACGTACTGTATGCGTAAAGCGTCGTGTTCCAAATATTCCAGATAAGCCTCGTTATCGGTGAACATCGATGGCTTTAATGGCAATGGCCATTTCTTCATGGTGCGGCGGTCACCGCCCATTTTGTCGCCCATATAATGGTTGAAAGCGATTTCGGCTTTAGTCTTCAAATCAAAATCTATTTGAGTAAAAATGGCAGGACTGGAAAGAACGAGACCCGAAATAGGGTGAGTCTCAACTGCTTGAAGTTCTTTATCTTTGCCTTTGGCTGGTTCGGGTTCCTGGCAAATAACAGCAGCAGCTTTGGCTCCCCAGCAATTGCCCCACAAAACGATTGGATGTCCCGCATGATCGCGTTCGATTCGTCTGAGCATTGAGTGGATGTCGTTCAGATAAAGTTTATAACTGCTTAAATGACCTCGGTCGCGAGGGTTGAGTCCAGAACCTCGACGGTCTGGAGCGTAAACAGTAATTCCTTTTTCGTTCAAGGCAAAAGCAGTGTTTTCGAACCATTGACTGTGTCCTTCTATTCCATGCAAATAAAGGACAACAGGCGAGCCTACCTTTCCACGCCATATTCGACAATTGACCTGATAATCGTCCGATGCCTTAATCCAATGCAGCTCCGGCTCCACACCGGTTCTTGGATAGTTTTTTAGCAGGGGCAGCGGGGTTTGGACTAAGTTGTCTTTCAAGTGTGGGCACCGGTTTGGTATTGGAACATCTGTTACAGGAGTCCAGTCGTTGAGTTTAACATTATTGACACAATATTAGCGTGATGCCATGAGCCAAATAGCTACACATAGTAATCTTTGAAAATGAAGATTCTTCCCTGGTTCACCACCCTCTTAAATCTACTTGAAACTGGATGTGCAAAAAGCCCTATTTTGGTGGACTTGGCTCTAGCAGAGCGTACCGTGCCTGTGAGTAAGGAAATTTGTCTTTGGTCGTGGCCACTAATTTCTGTAATTCCTGAAAATGTAGCCAAGGTGAGAAAGCTTTTACCTGACAGCATGGTTTACACCGCCAAATTCTTTGACCAGGTGGCGGATAAAGATAAGCATTTTCAGACCCTAAATCTCAATCAGTGCCGATTTTTTGGCTTTAACGAAGAGCAATTAATTGCATGGCAGCCTAATCTTGTCACCACAAATCTACGAAAAGTTTTTGAATCGCAATGCAGCTCAAATGAACTTCAGGAAGGCATTCTTGCAATTTTAACGATCGAGCTGGCGGCTACCTTTTTTGGTCGTTATTCTTATCAAATTGTCGAGAAATATTTCGCTGATTCCAATCATAATAGTATTGATGGTCGCCTTTTCACAGTACAAGAGCTGAAGGATGGATTGGCATGGGCTCGCTATCACGCTAAGCCAAACGCAAGGCAGGCTTTGTGGATCAAAGGTTTGACTGAGGAGCTTGCACTGGACCCGCCTAATAAGTTACCCCCAAGCGTCATTCAACTGGTAGACGCTATATATCAATGGTGGCAATCGCCTCTAAGTGTAGAAAGGGAGTTAGTGAAAAGATGACCAGGAAAGTGCTTACCATTGCATTGACACTTGCAGTCTCGACTTTTGGCGCAATTAGCTTTGGATATGACGATGCGTTTGCCGCAAGTAAAACGTCGAAAGAATCAAAAAAAGTGAGTATGCTCAACGACGCCCCAGTCGCTGATGAAAAAGACAAAGACTCAAAAGAGATGGTTGACGGTAAAGCTTTTGTGCAAGATATGTTCGAAGCAGCCGACAAATACAACGATTATTCTTTTAAATACACAATGAAAGTGTACAAAAAGTCTAAACCTGTAGTTGAAGAGGGTGTTTTTACCTACAAAAAACCTGGTCTCATTCGATTAGAAGAAACAGGTCAGTATAAGAAAGGTGCAGTCGCAGTGCTTTGTGCTGATGGTAAAGTACGCGCTCATCTTGGCGGTTTTCTCAAATCGTTCGTAGCAGAATTGCCGCCCGATTCGGGCATGTTGCGCTCTGCTAACGGACATCCCATGGTTCAATCCGATTTTAAATCGTTAGCCAAAGCGCTCAAAGATTTCATCAAAGAAGGCGTTACAACCAAAGTTAGTAAGGCACCGACAACACTCGAAGGTAAAAGCGAGTCTGTTTTTGTGCTTGAACTATACAAAGACAAGCTTTGGAAAAAAGTTCATGTAAACGCTAAAACCAAACTACCTTCTGAATGGTGGGACTACAGCGATAGTGGCAAACTCTGGTCTTATGCGACTTGGAACTCTATAAAAGCAAATCAAGGCATTGCCGACAACTTTTTCAATGTCAAAGGCGTCAAAGCTGACATCAGCAAATTAAGCGCAAGCGACCAAGCAAAATTAGATTAATAAGAGAGGAATACAAAGAATGTTCACCCCGTCTACTCTGGTTATGTTCGCAATTCTAGGCATAGGACTGTTGTTTGCAGTGCCGGTTTTAGCCAAAGGATTTATGCGTAGAGGCACAGGCGCTAAGTACGAAAAGAACTTTCTCATTCAACGCGCACCACAATTGGTTTCAGTGTTCACTATTTTTCTGGTTGCATTCAGTGTCTTTGCTTACAACGGATTTTTTAAATCTATCCCGGCTCTAGTCCCGTTCATTGTTTTGACCGACCAAGTCAATGGTCAGGGCACTCTGGCAACAGCTGCAACTATTGTTTCTTGGGTAGGTAACGCTATTTTGCTAAGCGGACTTATTTTCATGATTGGCGGTTGGTATTCGCTTGGCGAAATGTTTTCCACCGATGCTGAAGTTATGGAAGACCATAAAGTAAAAGATACAGGATTGCTTGCGTTCGTTATGCACCCTGCCTACTCGGGCATCATTCAATCGTTGCTTGGAGCTTCTCTTGCAAGTACATCTATTTTCTGTGCTTTATTCACTGTATTGATGGTTGCTCCACTTTGGTTGAGACGCGCCAAATACGAAGAGCAAATTCTTCTTGAAGCTTTAGGAGAACCATATAAGCAGTACGCAGAAAATATGGGTTGGAGAAGACTAGTTCCCAGATTCATACCTATCGGCGTATAATTTTGAAAGGTAGGAACTTTGGCCGCTAATTGCCGTCTAAGTCTAAGTCTGTAGGGATTAGTTACCAAACTCGGGTGCTTACAATGCAAAAAAATTCCAAAAAAGTCGCCACCATATTTGCCACTACTTTGATGGTAATTGCTTCATTGAATGTAAGTACGCAGGTTGTTCAGGCTAAAAGCAAAACTGAAAATACTGAAGTTTCCTATATAAAGGATCAAGATAAGAAAAATTGGGTTCAGGCTAAAGTAGTGATCGACGCCCCACCAAGCATTGTTTGGGACACTGTACACGACGAGCGTAAGAAAGACCCTGACCTGGCGTACAGCAAAGTGCTTTCACAAAAAGATAATCACGCTATTCTTGAGCAAAAGTTTCAGCTTATTCCTGTTTTTGGCACTTCGGTCTGCAAAATGAGCAATGACGAAGTCCCTGGCAAAAGAATTGACTACAAATTACTGCACTCCGACCGCTTCAAAGCTATGGAAGGTTCGTGGGTTCTAAATCCGATCGATAATGGCAAAAAGACCGAGCTCGTCCTTTCGACCCATATCGACCTTGGCATTCCTGCTCCAGAAAGCATGATGAACAATGTCACGGGCAAAAAATTACAGCGCCGACTGGGCAATGTTAAAAAAATGGCAGAGCGCATCCAGTCGCAAGTTGCAGCATCCGAACATATTCAATAAAAATTTGATAATCGCAAAGCGCTGCTTGGCATCGCGTTGCTGAGTATAATTGAGGACCCTATTGACGAGTCCCATGACAATGTCCTTAAAAACAGGCCGAATTGGCAACCTGGCATTGATTGCTATGTTTGCTCTGAGTTTGAGTCTATCTCCAGCTCAAAAAGCTTATGCTTCAGCGGTATCTGAATCTCAAGTCGAATCGGCTAGCTCGGCAAGTGTACTTCTTGCACCTCACGTACAGCTTGAAGAAGGCACGGTACTTAAGGCTGGGGTAGAAATAACCGACAAAAAAGACGAAAATGCCACTATTGTCGACGAGCTTATAAATACGGCTCAAATGAAGCACCCGCGCACCGAGACCCTTGACAAGAAAGTCAAAACTCATAATTCTGGACACCGCAAAGTTATTGCTAAGTCATTTGACGCATTGAACTATGTGTTTGGTTACAGAGGATCGACCCCATCAAGTGAGATGGGCGATGTGATTCTTGAAGAAAAGAAAAAGCTCAAAAGTAAAGGCTCGGCTGAGTGGCTCAG
Source organism: uncultured Candidatus Obscuribacterales bacterium (assembly GCA_964519785.1). Lineage (GTDB taxonomy): Bacteria > Cyanobacteriota > Vampirovibrionia > Obscuribacterales > Obscuribacteraceae > Aved-18. Next base: position 8,602 of record CAZFKB010000006.1, read on the forward strand.
CCAACAGCACAAAGATGAAGTCGAGTTGGCGGTAGTTTCAACCGCAATGGATTTGGCGGCAGCTTTGGGTGGTTCTTTTTCTGATGCCAAAGAAGATAAAGAGCAAGCAACTATTGCCTATGAAAATCTAAAAGAATTAGTTGGCGAAGAGTTAGCCAAAAAAACAGTATCTGAGTTCAGGTCATGGACACGCCGCCCTTTGAATGTTTCGGCATTTGATGGAAAAGTCTGGAGTATCAGTCAGCGTCAACAAAAGCAAAAGGCAATCATGCAGATTTGCAAAGATACCGACCCGGTAATCAAAGATGTGGTGGCTGCTGTGCACAAATATAACGGTCATGGAAAGTTGTATCTGGCGACTGCAAGAACTATTAAAACCAGTCTTGGTATCGCATCGATGAGTCCAACCGTTGTCGCACCTGCATCGCAAATTGCTTTGTTCTTCTACACTATGGCAACAGGTGGCGATGAAGAAGACAAAATGCTGCGCGAAATCTATTTGGACAAGCGACTTGCCAGTCGTAGTACTGTAATTTCAGAAAAATCGCACCTGGCTCTAGACCGTTATCAAATAGCCAAACTAACTAAAAATCCCATTTTGATGACTTATTGCGAGAATGTGGTCAAACATATGACTGGCTCACAAGCTGTTTCTTCAATACTTGGTCCTGCACCTTCGTCACAAACTGCACAAAGCGGTGAAACTCAAAATGTTTCAACACAACCGTCTGGCGCCTCGGTTGCTACAGAACCAACTATTAATGGCGATTCCGAAACTGCGACTGCGAATAATAGCGAAGTCACGACTAATTAGTTTTGTTCGAATAATTTTTGATAGTCTCTAGAATTTCATTGAATTCAGAATCGCTCAGATAATGGCTATTAGAGATGGTGATTGTTTCTTTTGCAAATAATTCAGCATTAGGACATTTTGTTTTTGGCACGATGTTTTCTAAATACTTGTAAGCACTAAGTTCACATGCAAAGGCTTTGCTTACGCCAAGCCCTTTGCTCCATAGTTTTTCTAGAATTCGATTTTGAAAGAGCTCTTTTTTGCTGCGAAGTAAAAAATAAGCAAAACTTCCCCTAGTCCTTATGTTTGGCTCATTTACTAAAAAGGCATCTAGAGATTCGAGTTCTTTTAGTTTTTTGATCCTAAATTCTGCGTTTTTTTGCTTTTGTTCGATAAAAGAATATATTCGCTTAAGCGCTGCAAGTCCAACGCGACGTCTAAAAGGTCCGACTTTGTAAATTGGAATTAGCAGCTTGAACTCTTCGTCTAAGGCTTTGATTTCATCGCCATTTTTTAAATGAGCCCTAAGAGGTGCACCATATACGATATTAAGAGCAATTGGATTGTAGAATAGATAGTAAGCAAATAATTTGAGGCTCAAAATGAGTTCCAAAATAAAATTAGTATGTGTAAGTTCGCAAATACTTACGTCTATTTTCTCCATGATCGTTTGATTTGAGCAGGCAATCAGCCCGCCTTCAAATATAGAAATACCTTTACCCGCTGTGAGGCTGAAGATGCCAACATCGCCAAACAAGCCGACCGGAGTTTGCTCAATGCTCGCTCCAAACGCTTGAGCTGCATCTTCTATCACAAAAATGTTTTTGTTTCTGGCAAGAGCCACTATTTCGTCTATTTTTTGTGGATAAAAACCAAGGTGGGTCGGTATCACACACAAGGTTTTACTTGTAATTGTATTCTGCAGAAAGTCTAAGTCTAGCTGGTCGGTGTTTGGTTTGAAATCGCAAAGTTTAACTTTTAGACCTGCCTGATTGCAGGCGATTGCTACAAGAGGACATGTAAAAGCGGGGATTATAACTTCGTTTTTGGTTGGCTCGAGTTTTTTTAGTGCATTTAGTGCAACTATTAAAGCTGCTGTACCAGAAGAAAGAAGGCGGATATTGGTTTTCTGTTCAAAAAATTCTTCAAGCCCCTTTTCGAAATTGGAATCAGTCGAAAAAAAATCGCTGAATTCTAAAGGCATTCCAGCCGTGGGTGGAATTTCTCTGAGCTTAAACATGTGTCGGCTCTTCAATTTCGGCTTCGGCCTTGGCAAAGAGGATAATGCCGCCAACGATCAGCAAGCTTCCAATAATCTGAGGTATTGTAAGTTTTTCGTGGAGCCAGGTTACACAGACAATCAAGACTGTCACCACTTCTAAATGCGATGCTGCAAAAGCGGGACCAATTGGCGCAGTTTTGAGCAATGTCATCCAGGTGACGAAAGCACCAAGATAGCCGGCTAGAGATAAATAAGACCATTTTTCACAAATGACGCTCAAAATCCATTCGGGCGAAAATGTAGCTGGAGATGTATTTGTTGCAGCAAATTTAAAGCCTATTTGAGCAGCCGTGTCGAATGCCACAAGGAGTAGGAAACCAATTAAGTAAAATGGGCGCATATCAGCTTGCCCAGCCTACAAGTGCCACGCCTGCTGCCACCATTATCGATGCCACAATTCGTTTTGGAGTTAGTGCTTCTTTAAAGAAAATGCGTCCGCCAATTATCACTGTCAGAATATTCACACTGCCAACAAGTACCCCTTGAGATAATGGAACCATGGAGAGAAAAGCCAGCCAGACAAAAAATTCAATTACATAAGCACCAACTCCAAGATAAATCCACTTGTCTTTTATCATGGCTTTCCAGTGTTCCAGTCCATGACCGTCGGCGCCGGCTGCTGCTTTTAATGACAATTGACCAAAGGTATCAAAAACCAAGGTCAAAAACCACATGAGGGTTGCTTCTGCAGACATTCTAATTCCTCGATTTTTGCCAGTTGGAGTCGTTTTCGAAGAACCTTTTAAGTGGGGTGAGTAGTTTTCTAAGTAAAGTGTTGCGTATGAAAACGGCATGCTTGGTCAAAGTAAATGATGCACCAAGATAGGCTTTGACTTCTGGGTCTGTCCAGCCTGCCACATAGTTCTGCAAATTGTGCTTGATTGCATATTCCAGATTAACAAACCAACTAATGAAATACAGATTGTAGTCGCGAGCCTCCGGATAGGAAAATCCAACATATTTGTCGATCAAATTGTTATTGTGTACAAAACAAATGTTGTAACCAATTAATTTGGTGTCTCGATAGTATAGAAATACTACGCCACCATTTTTACTGGTCAGTATTTCTTTGAAAAAACCGAAACTCAATTTATCAAAATGATATTTGCTTTGTGCAAAGACATTTAAATATAGTGAGTACATCTCTTCAAGTAGTTGTGTCTGTTCGAAATATTGACCTGTTCTTTCCTCTTTGATTTCAAGTTCGTTTTTTTTCTTCAGCTTTTTGCGCAAGTCTTTGCGTCGCAGCTTACTTTGTTTCGCTAAATATGCATCGATAGTTTCAAAATCAATTGGTACAAAAGCAAGCGCTTGACCATCCAGTACCAGAAATCTTTTGTCCAAAGAGCAGAGGTCTAAAATGTGCTTAGATGCTTGATTCTCTTCTTCACTAAGTAAGGGCGAATCGAGTGGTAAATCTTTGACAATTAGAAGCTGAGCCTTTTGTTTTACAGCTTCATCAACATAAGCTTGAATCATAGCTTTATGATTCTTACTATGCGGCAAAACACTGTATTCGGTAACAGTGGTGCCAGAAAATAGTGTGTTTAAGCAGGTTATTTGCGACAGACCTAATTTGTTTAATCTATCTGCGATCCACAATTGATCGTCGTCTAAAGTGGTGAGTAAGTTGAAACGGGCAAAAAAGGCACTTAACTTGGTGTCATCGTGATCCACTTTTAGCGATGTGAAATTTTCTGGTGGATATTTGTGAAAAGACTCGGCTAGAGACTCCGGCTCGAGCGCGTTTATATTTTTACTTTGAAGCTGGATCATCGCTTTTTTTCTGCCAACTTTTTTTGATCTACTACTTTGACAGTCGCAGTCGACTTGACTGTATCCAGATTTTGATTGTTAATCAAACAGATTCGACTGGCTTTGATAGACCTTGCAATATCATTTATGAATGATTGCAGTAGATATTTGACTGAATAATTCTCGATTTCTTGATTAAAGTCGCCAGACCAGCGTTTTTGGGAGTATCCAATCGTCAATGTGCGTCCTTTTACCGCAAATAGTGGCATAACGGCTTGAAGCTCGTTATTCATCTTGATCTCGAGGTGAGAGCCCTGACTTTCGATTGTTTGAGATTCAATGAGCGCCTTTTGTTCAGCCAGATAGTCTGGATTTTGTTGAATAAACAGATTGAAAAAACGACTGCCTTCTTCGCTCAATCTGTCGCAAAGTTCAAATGTCCAGACTGGATTTTCTTTTCTTGGTAAAGTCAGACTTTGTTCAGTTATGCGCTCTAAGAATTCTCCGATTCTTTTGAGTACATAATGTCTTTGCAGGTCAAGAGTCATTACATGGTCGCATCCGGTAAGCGCTATAAGCCTCTTGTCTTGTGAGCCAAGCAGTTTGTATATTTCAGTCGCGTTATTCATGCTTGCAAGCGTGTCTTCAAGGCTGTGCAAAATTAGCACTGGACAGTTAACGTTTGCCGCGACCAACTTAAAGTGGTCAGTCAACAATTTCATCTGGTGCAGTGAAGCAAAATAAGTCCTAAATAAACCAAATTCATTGCTGGTGCCAGCTTTGGCTGCTTCAATAGACTTAGTTATTTGAGCCTGCAGCCGAGCGTCTTTTAATCCGTACGGCGGTGTTTCGGTCCAGTAGAACCAACCGCCTGTGATTGGAAAAGTCTCGACCATCGTATGCAAGACGTTGCGAAACGATTTGAATTTTAGTGCTTTCTGGTGAGTAAGATTGTCTAGATTGGAACCATCATAATCGAGGGTAGGAGAAAGAACAATCACACCAACACACTGCTCTGGTATTTCAAGCGCGAGCATAGAAGCTATCGTTCCACCCATGGATAATCCACAAAGTATCACTCTGTCAACACGAGTAAGTAATCGTCTCAAAGCGACTCTGGCACTTTCTACCCATTCTGGCCATTTGACTTTGATCAAGTCTAAATGCGTGCCACCATGACCTGCAAGAATCGGAGCTTCGGTTTCAAAGCCATTTTTCTGGAGCAATTTCTCGAGCGGTCGAAGCTCGGAAGGCATCCCAGTTAATCCATGCAAAAGTAGAACACCAGTGCGCATGATTCGATTTTGTCCTAGGCTGTAACCCAGGCGCCCTCATAGAAATGTTCGACGACTGGCACTTGAGGTTGACTCTGAGTGGAAAGGCTTGGCACCATAACTGGTATCAATTCCTCTAATGCCATGCGAACTTCAAGCATGCTCTCGTAAGAGTGGAAATTGATTCCTTCGCTTTTACAGTGGCGCGCCAGGCTGTCTTTAGCAAATAAAACATCTGCGTTTTGTGCCCAGCAATAATCCGAGCGACCATCACCAATTACTATTTTCAAATCGCCTTTGGGAGCCATATCTAGAACCTGACACTTACAGCGACCAGTAGTGCAGACTACGCGATGATCGCGTTCAGGAAATTCAATTCGAAGCGCTCCAAATTCATTTTCAATAAGTCTGTTTGACCAGATTTTGTCTACTCGCACGTTTTCTCTTTTGAGCAGAGTGTTTATAACGATGTCCAGTCCATCGCTTACAATTGAAAACGGAATATGTCTGTGACGACACCAGGCGACGAATGCTCCAAAGCCTTTGTCTAATTCGACAGTAGCGAGCACCTTTTCGATTGCTTCCCAACCGCCTCTTATAAGTGGAATCTGGCGCGACATGCACTCGCGACCATTTATCTTGCCCGCAACCCATAGTGCTTCGATTTCTCTCCACTCGGGCAGTGCCAGTGTTTCTAACAACAAGTCGACAGTATCACCTTTAGTGATAGTGCCATCGAAATCGCAGAATATCTGAACTCGGTCAAATTGTGGCTTCATTAGATAACCTTCTTACTTTCTGTCAGTACCATGTCCAAAAGTTTGCAAGCAAGGTCCATTTCCTCGCGAGTGATTTCTAGTGACGGTGCCAGAGTCACCACGTTTTTGTAGTAGCCGCCGATGTCGAGAACAAGACCCATGCGTTTGCCATTTACAAGCAAGTTGCCTTCAAGTCCTATTTGGAACATACGATCAGCTAATTTGCGATTAGCCGTGTAGCCATCGGCTTCGCACATTTCCATGCGCAAAGCCAGCCCTTTTCCATCTACATCGCCGATCTCTTTATGTCGTTTTTGCAAGTCTTTAATAAGATCGAGGAAGTATTTTCCTTTTTCGGTGACAGAAGTTTCGTAGTCACCTTCTTCGAATATTTTCATCACTTCAAGACCTGTAGCAGTTCCAAGTGAATTTGATGAAAATGTGGAGTGAGTAGAACCTGGTCCAAATTTTTCAGGAGCAATAAGTTCTTCTTTCGCCCAGATACCGGATAAAGGGTTCAAGCCATTTGTAAGTGCTTTACCAAATACAAGTGCATCTGGTGTTGCGTCTATATGCTCGAATGCCCATAGTTTTCCTGTGCGGAAAAAGCCCATTTGAATTTCGTCGTCTATCAACAATATGCCGCGCTCTTTGCAAATTTTTGCAAGTGCTTCAAAATATCCCTTGGGAGCCTGAATATATCCGCCTGTCCCCTGAATAACTTCCACAAAAAAGGCACCAAACTCTGATTTATTTGTTTTAGGGTTCCACCAGCCGGTATATTCGTGGTCGAATTTGCGCTCGATTTGCTGAACGCAGAACATTTCGCAAGAATCAACTGTTTTGCCATAAGGGCAGCGGAAACAATAAGGAAACGGAACGAATTCGGCGCGATCACCAAATTCGCCGTAGTTTTCTCTGTATCTATAAGAAGAAGTGATGGCAGAAGCGCCAAGAGTACGTCCGTGATAACCACCTTCAAATGCAAGCATGCGAGATTTGCCAGTGTGTTTGCGCACCAGCTTTAGTGCGTCTTCAACTGCCTGGGCACCACCTACGTTGAAGTGAACACGACCCTTTTGACCCTTGAATCCACGCTTGATTGATTTGACAATTTTGTCTGCTAATTGCACTTTTTCTTTGTGCAAATACTGGCAGGCAAGTTGTGGAAGTTTGTCGATTTGATTTTTTAGCGCATCGTTTACGCGCTTGTTTGCATAACCTAAGTTGACTGCTGAATACCACATTTGCAAATCGAGAAAGGATTTGCCATGGCTGTCGTATAGATAACTACCTTCGCAAGTATCGAAGAACTGCGGACGTTCGGCATAGTGAACGGTGTCACCATAAGAACAGACTTCGGACTCGACTTCCAAAAGAGCGTCTTCTTCTTTTGTGATTTCTTCGCTCGATTTGGGTGCTACCGTAACATTGGTGGTCATTTACTACGCCTCGGGACAAATGTAGACTCAATAAAAATGATGATGCCATTTTAATTTTTATCTACTATATCGACCCAAACTGACACCAAGCTTACACGTCTCCTCTTGCGAACCCGGGCGGTTTTGGCGTATTTTTATCGCTTCGATATTGCGTGAATGTGGAGCATATATGCGCATTCTTTTAGCCGAAGACGACGAAATTCTGCAGGATGGGATCTCCAAAGCCTTGAACCAGTCAGGTTTTGTCGTGGAGAAAGTGGCTAATGGAGTGGATGCTGACAATGCACTTTTAGACTCGTCTTTTGACCTTGCCATCCTTGATTTGGGATTGCCTCAAATGGATGGAATGGACGTATTGCGCAATGCCAGGTCGCGCGGAAATAAGCTTCCAATCCTTCTCTTGACAGCTCGCGCTGGGCTTGGAGACCGCGTACAGGGCTTGAATCTGGGCGCTGACGACTATATGCCAAAACCATTCGACCTGCCCGAGCTCGAAGCCAGAGTGAAGGCACTGATTAGACGTAGTAAATATTCAGTCGATAATGAAATTATTTTCGGCTCGCTTGTTTTCGATGTAGTTGGTCGGACTATAAACGCAGGAGCGGAGCAACTAGAATTTTCTGCTCGTGAGCTTGCAGTAATGGAATGCCTTCTGCAGCGTCCGGGAAAACTCGTTAGCAAAGAAGTTTTGCTCGAACAAATTTGCAGTTGGGACAAAGACGTGACACCAAATGCAATTGAAGTTTATGTCCATCGCACTCGCAAAAAAATAGAACCTCATGGGGTGACTATAAAAGCGATGCGTGGTCTTGGATATATGCTTGAAAAACTGGAGAAGAAAGCATGATTGCTTTCAATTCTTCTATTCGTCGTCAGTTACTTTGCTGGCTTTTGATACCAGTTACGGTGATTCTTGGCGTTGATACTATGATTGCAAATATCATGGCTGTTGAATTTGCCAATGACGCTTATGACGAATCGCTTATTGATTCTGCTGGAGCCGTGGCTTCTCGTCTAAACTTTGTCGACAAAAAGCCTCAGCTCGATTTATCTAAGACTGCTCTTTCCTTTTTAAAGTCCAATCAGAAAAATACAATTTACTATCAAATTCTGGATTCGAGCGGCAAAACAATTGCTGGCGATAACTCTATCCCGGCTCCATCCGGTGATTTAAGTGCGTCCGAGCCCGATGTCCGCTCAGGAAAAATTGGCAAGTCCAAAGTCCGCATAGCAAGTATTATTGCTAGTTCTCCAGACAAGCAGGATTATGTAATAGTTCAGGTTGCTGAAACAACTCAAAACAGACAGGATCTAATTAAAACCATTATCTTAATGATTCTGCTTCCCCAGTTAGCAATCATCGCACTTACATCTCTTGTAATTTGGTTTGGCGTACGTCGAGGTTTGATTCCTTTGCGCAATCTGGAAAATTCAGTTTCGCGCCGAAGCCCAGCGGATCTCAAACCACTTAACGAAGCTGGTACACCCAAAGAAGTCAAACCACTTGTAGTGTCTATTAATCGTCTACTATTTCAAATACGCGAAGACCGCGAAGCTCAAAAGCGATTTATTGCAAACGCTGCACATCAATTGCGTACACCTCTTGCTGGACTTAAAACTCAAAGTCAGTTGGCTCTGCGCCAGAATGATCTAGCTGAATTACACCACGCCGTAAAATTAATGGGCTCAAGCGCCGAGCGTGCAAATCGTTTGGTAAATCAACTCTTGTCTCTTGCCCAGTTGGAGCCAAGCCGTGCAACGCGTCTTGCTCCTATAAAGTTAGATGGGCTCGCTCGCAATGCTACTAGCGAAATGGCACCCCTTGCCTCCGCTAAAAATATTGATTTGGGTTTTGAATCGTACGCACCAGATGCAGTGATAGAAGGCGATGCAGATATTTTGTTTGAAATGATGATTAATCTCATAGAAAACGCCATTATCTATACTGCCGAAAATGGCAAGGTGACAGTCAGTTTGTCTGTAACGGACAGTTCGTCTGTTTCTGGCAGTCTAGTTTTTGTTGTTGAGGATAATGGTCCTGGTATCGAAGAAGAAGAGCGTGATCGTGTCTTTGAGCGTTTTTATCGTGTTTTAGGAAATGGTGCTTCGGGTAGCGGTCTTGGTCTTGCAATAGTGCGTGAAATCGCGGATAAACATGGGGCTTCTGTCCGCATCATGTCTGGCTCTGAAAATCAGGGAACTCGCATTGTTGTGCGCTTTGCCCATTTTACGAACAACTCGCCAGATGTTTCTGTTGCTCCTGTTGCAAATGCTGTCCCTGCTGCATCTGTTTTGCTGGACTTCGAACCAGTGGCGACCGGTGCAAAAGTTTAACAACGAATTGAACTACCTTTTTTCTTGCCGGGTAAGTTGAAAGCTTTGTGGGAAAAAAAGCTTTCAACTTACCACATCACCTTTAGGGTTAGTGAAAGTCAAAATTAATCAGTGATGGTCCTGTTCCTTTGGAAACATAACTTTCCTCGATACTCGAGAATTGGTCGCACTCATGAGATTTGAATCCCAAGGGAAGATAATCAGGAAGGGCTAGTTTTAGTTTTTCCAACAACCATTCAGGTAAGCCTGGAAGATACTGTCTTAATTGATGTCTTTCAGAACGGTGAAGATATTTTTGTAAGAACCATTGAGCATCTTCCAATCTTAATTCTGGACCTAAATACCATAGAACGTTTATTGCTTTTCCTATGCGATTGTCATTTAACTTTATTTTCCTGGCAGTCGTTTCTTTGAAATGAATTGTTTTTCCCTCGTATTCAAAACTAATGGATCTTCCGGTAGTGTTGAAAACAAGACTTCTTTCGTCTGAAGGTTGATCAAATATTTGTTCATTGTCCACAATTTTTTTAATTACTGAGACTGACTCTTCGGTAATTAGTCTTCCCAATATCGCAGCCTTAATTTTTGCAATCTCTTCTGATGATGGCTTCCAGTTAGATGCTTCTTTTCGAAGGTAAACACCTCTAAACAGGCGGACTATTTCGCCTCTTTTTGTAAAGTGGTAGATGGCAAGATCTACTGCGTTTTTGTTTCCGAATTTTCGCAGGTCCTTTCTAGAAAAAATGGTTTTTGGTCCTAATCCCAAAATGTATCGACGAATCAAAATTGAAGTTTTGGTAGTCATTTGCTTGTCCTCGCGGCATGAAAGTTGTTCTTCCCATACAACTTTCAACGAACAATTTCGCAAAATAGTTCAATGAAAGCGCGGCGATTAATGAAAATACTTGCCAGTTTGAGAAAGTAGAAAAAAGACAAGCCCCGACATGATTTGTCGAGGCTTATCGAAGTTGATCGAGTCAGGATGAGCTTAGATACTCTAGTTGGCGATTCAACTAGGACAGAGCATTTCTGGTTTCCTGAATGAGCGATGCAAGACCGCGAGCAACATTTTTGGTCAGGTGCAGATGCAGAACGCGACGTCCTTTTTCACACAATACCTGCGTGTCGCCGTAAGCTTGAGCAGTGCAGATATTGCCGAAAGTTGGTTTGTAACCAGGCACTGGCATGTCTTTTTCGTAGTCGGATGTTATCACAAGAAATACGCCGTTGTTAGCGCCACCTTTGTGAGCTTGACCGGTCGAATGCAAATAGCGAGGACCAAATCCAAGTGTTGTTGAAGTATTCAATTTTTCTTCGACAGACTTGCGCACTATCTCTAGTGACTGTGCATTCTGATCGTTCATTTCAAGGAAAGCTAGAATAGCGAAATAATCGCCAGGTTGAATTCGCTCGAGATGGGCTTTCAATATGGCAGTCAGTGAGGGTTCGCCAGTGACTTTAGATTTGATTGCTTCTTCATTTTTCTTGTCAGCGTATGCGCCAAGCATGTCGAGTTTGGCATCACCATTCCAGAATGGAGTGTAATATTCGAAACGACCTTTTTCTTCGAACACTTTAGTCAGGGCGCGAGTTGCAACTTTAGCAGATTCAACATCGGGTTGGTTGAAAGCATTTATGCCCATAATCGAACCTGCAACAGCAGTAGCGATTTCCCATCTGAAGAACTCTTGTCCAAGGTCCATTTTGTCGTTCAGTTTGATTTGAACAACAGGCTGACCTGCTGCAACTAATTCTTTGACCAGGGCATCTGAGATCGAAGCTTCTTTGTCGCTTGCAAGCGTGATTGTGACGAACAATCTATCTTGTTGATAAGCGCTTGCAGCAAGCGGTGCTTCGTTAACGATTGGAATAATCGAGACGTTGCTTTTTCCAAGTGACTCAGCAATCAACTGTTCAATCCAGTTGCCCACGCTGCTCAGAGATCTAGATGTAGCGATAGTCAATTTGTCACGACCAGCTCTTTGGCATGCACCAAGGATGATACCTAGTGTCAAGCCTGGGTTATCGGCTTCTGGAGTGAAGATGCCACAGGTGTCGACCATTTCTTGAGCAGACTCAAGAAAAGCTCTGGTATCGACACCTGCAAGGGTTGCTGGAATCATACCGAATTTGGACAGAGCCGAATAGCGTCCACCAATAGCTGGTTTGCCGTAAAAAATATGGCGATAGCCTTTTTCTTTAGCCAGTTTTTCAAGCGACGAACCTGGGTCTGTGATTGCAATAAAATGCTTGCCCGCATCGGCTCCAGCTTCTTTTTCGACTTTTTCAGTGAAGTGAGCTGCCATCACGTTTGGTTCGAGTGTACTTCCCGATTTGCTTGCCACCACAAATAAAGTTTTGGCAACATCGATTTGATTTTCGATGTCAGCAATTCTTTGTGGATTTGTCGAATCGAGCACCAATAATTTAGGGAAGCCTTCTTTGGCTGGAGTGCAGAAAGTATGAGCCATCACTTCAGGACATAGGCTTGAGCCGCCCATACCAAGCAATACCACATAGTCGAATTTGGTTGATTTGTCTGCTAGAAGTTTTTCGTACGCAGCTTTGTCTTTCAGTTCTTCCTGGACAATTGTGAGCCATTCGAGCCATTGACCTTCGTCAGTGCCAGACCAGAGCGATGCGTCTTTTGCCCAGAGCTTCTCTACTTTCTTTTCTTTGACCCATTCTTGGGTGTATGTATCAACTGAAGCTTTAAGCGCTTCTGGCAAGTTTACAGAAACTGATGCTAGTTTACGAGCCGCTCTGCGGTGAGTTTCTACTGCTGAAAGTAATTTGGTGAAAGACGTTGCAAAAGATTTGACACCTTCGTCAAGCAAGGTTTCGGTTACTTCGTCGAGTGAAATTCCAAGACGCGCTAGCGTTTCGAGTTGCTCTTTAGCACCTTCGACATCTTTTTCAAGTGTTTCGACTGGTTTGCCATGATCGCGGAATGCTTCAAGTGTAGGCAATGGAAGTGTGTTTACTGTTTCGTTTCCAATTAGCTCGTCTACATACAAGCAATCGGGATATGCTTTGTTTTTGGTGCTGGTCGATGCCCAGAGTAAACGTTGGGGTCGAGCACTCGCCTTGATTAAGGATTTCCAGCGCTCGCTTGTATAAATCTCGCGATAGTCTTGATAAGCCATTTTGGCGTTTGCAATAGCGATTTTACCAAGCAAATTTTTGGCTAGCTTTCTGTCGACTTCGCTTGTTTCTGGATTGTCGATTATCTTTTGCAGTTTTCCGTCGATTGTGTTGTCGATACGGCTTACAAAGAAACTGGCGACACTTGCTATATTACCAACATTCGCGTTTGCGCCATGTTTTTTGACATAGTCTTCAAGACCACTCATGTAAGCATAAGCTACTTCTTTATACATATTTTGAGCGAAGAGTAGAGTGACGTTTACATTGATGCCCTCAGCAATTACAGCGCGAAAGGCAGGCAAGCCTTCGTGTGTGGCAGGGATTTTTACCATCAAGTTTGGACGGTCTACCCAAGCCCAGAGACGTTTTGCTTCATCTATGGTGCCTTGAGTGTCATGAGCCAGATAGGGTGAAACTTCCATACTGACATAACCATCGCGACCCAGAGTTTCATCATAAACTTGACGAAGCGCATCACAAGCAGCCTGAATATCTTTGACTGCAAGCTTTTCATAAATATCCATGGCGCAGTCTTTCTCGCCAACCAGGGTTTTTATTTCTTCAAGATATTCTGACCCTTTGGAGATGGCACCTTCAAATATAGATGGGTTAGAAGTGACACCGCGCAGACCGTCTTGCTCTACCAGGCCTTTGAGCTTACCTTCCGCAAGAAAACTGCGACTTATGAAGTCCAGCCATATCGACTGACCCAGTTTAGATAACTGTTTGGTCCTGCTTTCCATTTGCGGTGCCGTTTGCATAGCTTAAACTCCCTCGCAGTGCGATTGGTGGATTTTCCTCAGAAGAATTTTTCTTCAGATGAGTATCAATTTTATCCCAATAATGACTTAAACTATTTACTCTTAAGGCTTTCATAAACACATCATGGAAACCAGTAATTACCAACAAACTGAAGATTTAATCACCGTTCGTTTGCCCGAAAACGAGTCTCTTGGCTCGTTTTATCTCATAACATCTGCCCAGGAAGGTGTCTCGTGGTGGGAAAACAAACTCGGGGACGCCAAGGGAATCGTGGAGATACCCCGCTCGTATGCCGGACGTCTGCACTTGATTGTCGAGAGTTTTGCCGATGTTTCACATCTGGTTGCTTTACAGAACTGCGGTCTTGTATCTCTTGATTTCAGGCACCGACCGGTTAATGACCTTGAACTTTCACATATTCAAAGATTGAAAGACCTTAAATATCTGAGTTTGCCCCAAAGCCCGATTACTGACCGTGGGCTCATTTATCTAATCAACCTTGAAAATCTGCAAACTCTGGACATCGGCGGGACTGTTGTGACTGACGAAGGCGTGGAGTATCTGAAAAATCTCACCCGGCTGCGCAAGCTTCATCTCGATGGAACGCGTATAACTCCAGTTGGAGCTGAAACACTGAGAAAGGCACTCAGTCGTTGTCAAATTGTGTCGCGCTCGCAACGAGTAATTAACTGTCCTGACGATGTTTCTCTTGGCAAAATATGGGTTGCTTCTGTAAACCCGCAGACCGAGCGCGTTTGGTCCGAGCTTTGTGAAGCAAAAGGACAAATTCAACTTTCAAGGCGAGCTTTTGTACGGCTTGAAGTAGACAGTGCGGATGTTCTCAAATATTTCAGTCGATTTAATCCAGACGATTTGCAGTCTATAGATTTCATGGGCTCTGTCATGGAAGACGAAGACTGGAACGCCTTTTCGCATCTGAGTGGACTTAGAGAATTACGAATTGCAGGGGCGCATTTAAATTCTGAAAGTTTCAATTTCTTTTCGAGTTTACCCCATCTTCGCAGCTTGCAGCTTACTGCTTGCGAACTGGAAGTGGGAGTTTTTCAATCGCTTGCAGAAAATAAATCGATTCGAGAAATCAGAATCTCTCACTGTCTTCTAGATCCCGATGCGCTTTTGGGTATTTGCAGATTGCCTAATTTGCGTCAGTTGTTGCTGGAAGGCGATTCAATCAGTAACGCAATTCTTGAACAATTGAACGAGCCAAGCAATTTGACTGAACTGTATGTGGTGCTTGCTCGAATCGATGATGAGGGGCTGCACGTACTTTCTAATTTTTCTAATCTGGAAAGTCTTGTTTTGCGGACCAATCACATAACCGAGCAAGGGCTTAGTGTAATCTCGCAACTTCCAAGACTCAAGCGCTTGTTCCTTGGAGCTGATCTTATAAAAGATTCTATTTTCGAATCTATTTCAAACTTGAGCGAGTTGCGTGAATTGACTATTCGTACAGTGGAAATAGAAAGCGATTACACCAAATTGCTTGCTAATTTACCGAATCTGGAAAGGCTCACGATAAGCGCTTCTAGCCAAAATAATTCGCCTTTGCAAATTGTGCAATGTCGTAACTTGAAAGATTTGAGTCTTCGTTTTTCTGGTCCTTCAGTTGTCCTAGAAGATCTGGATTCAATTTCGTTTTGTGATCTTTCAAGTAATCCCCATTTGCAAGATAAAGATTTGAAAGGCTTGAAAAATCTCACTTCTATTGAAGCTCTGAGCTTGCACGGGAATAGCGGTCTTTCTAATAAGACTGTAAAAGCAATTGCTAAGCTGAAAAATCTTAAAAAGCTGGATCTTGCCTCAAGTGGTATCACGAACGCTGGTCTTGCTCAATTGAAAAATTTAAAGCATCTGGTAGCAATATCTCTTTCAAGTGGACATTTTACTAACGATGCATTGACGTACTTAAGCTCGCTCAGCGACTTGAGAGTAATAGATTATCCTCAAAAACTCGAAGACAACGACCTAGTCGCTCTTCAACACATGACCAAACTTACTGGTCTTCGTCTGGGAAGAGTATCTGACCAGGGTATGGAACATGTTAAGCAATTCACAGAGCTTCGCTCGCTTGATTTTTCGCGCTCGACTATTACTGATACCACGCTTGGTTATTTAAGCAATAATCAAAAATTGAATAACTTGAGTCTTGCCGGAACAAAAGTGACAGATGAGGGCTTGATTCAGCTGAGTAAATTGTCTCAACTGCGCAATCTGAATCTAGCTAATACTCAAGTTACCGACCAGGGATTGACTTCACTTTCTAATTTAACCCGGCTTGAGTCGCTCAATCTTGAAAATTGTACTCGCTTTCGCAATCGTGGTCTTGCGTGTCTTCGTTTAATGACTTCTTTGCGCTGGCTCAATTTATCTAACAGCAGTGTCGGCAATGCAGGTCTCATTCATGTGCGCGGGCTAACGGCACTGCGTACTTTGCGACTAGCATTTACTTTGTTGTCTGACAATGGATTGGAAAATTTGAGCAGGCTCGTTAACTTAGAGGTACTAGATATCGAAAGTACCGAAGTCACCGGAACTGGACTTATGTTCTTAAATGGATTGCAAAACTTGCAAGAATTGCGTTTGGCAAATACTTATGTCGACGATAACACAACTGTTCATTTGACCGAACTTAAGGGATTGCGCAATCTGGATTTATCGAATACAAAAATATCCTGGAAAACACTGAAATTATTGCCTCAACTAATTCGTCTCAATTATTTGAATATAAGCGGGTGCAATGTCGCCTACAAAGATTTGATCTCTCTTTCTGAGATGCAACAATTGCGCAGAGTGACATTGAGTAATGGCTGGATCGACCCCGAAGACGTTGATCGGGTCATTGAATCGATGCCTCATCTGGAAGTTGATCTTATTTAGTTCGAATACTATCCGGCAAAAAAGTAACGAGTTAGATGGAAAAAGACTGGTGCTGCAAAGCACAATGAGTCAAATCGATCCATCATGCCACCGTGTCCTGGCAAAATAGTGCCATAGTCTTTTACTACAGCATCGCGTTTGATAGCCGATAACACGAGTCCTCCGCCAGTTCCTGCCAGTCCGCAAATCAATGCCATCAATGCAGCTTCAAGTCCAGCAAATGGTGTCAGCCAGCTAAGTAAATATCCCACCAGAGTTGAACAAACGATACCACCTGCTAAACCTTCAATTGTTTTATTGGGGCTCACTTTTTTATTCAAAGGAGTTTTGCCAAAGAGTTTGCCAAATATGTATTGGGTCACGTCGTTGATTTGAACGACTAATGTAAAAAACCATAGCAACTTAAAATTTTCGCTTGTACTGCCGGATAGATCTAGCATTAGAAGCGCTGGTGCGTGGCTTACAAAATAAATACAAAGTAAAAGGCACCACTCTACACTAGCTATACTTTCAAAGAATCTTTCGTTGTCTCCAGACCATGCTTTCCAAATTGCCAGAATCGATGCTACAAATACTGGGATGAAAATGGCAAACAAACCGTACCATTTCATTGCTACAAGTGCGTATTGCATGGGCAATACCACGATAAAAGAAAAGACAAGTAAAGAGTAGTCTGAGCGTCTTGTCTTAATGAGGCTTACAACTTCGCGTAACGCAAAAAATGAAATGGTGGCGAACAAAACTACAGTGCCAATTTTGCCAATGAAAGTCGATAAAATGAAAATTGCCACTATCATCCACCAAGTTGCAATGCGACTTTGCAGGTTTTGAAGCGTTGTTTTTGAAATGGATTTTGATGCAAATCTAGACAGTAGAAGTGCTACCAGACTCGATAGAGTTAGAAACGAGATGATCCACTTTAGAAGTAAAACTAATTCTGGGTCAGTCATTATGCTGCGCGCTCCTGATCCACAGCCAGCCTAGCTCTTTTCAAGAAATGCTGTCTGGTTTCTTGTTCTTCCAATTTGATGGGGTTGCAAAAACTGAGACTACAAACAAGCGGAAGTGGTATCACTGTTCCTGCAGGCATACTTCGATTTGCGTTTCTAATTTGTATTGGTACAAAGTTTATGTTCGGCATGCGCTTTGAGATGTGATAAATTCCCGATTTGAATTCTTGTACAACAGTGTGATTTTTTCTTCCTCCTTCAGGGAAAATGAGCACACAATGTCCTTCTTCTAGAATCTTGGTGATTTCTCTTATCGGATTATTTTTTCTGGATATCTCATTTCGTTCGATCATGACACCATGAAAAAATTGTGCGCATATAAAGCGTCTTATTGCATTTTTGCACCAGTAATCTGATGCTGCTATGGGAACCAGATTAGCTCGGATCTCTGGCGGTAAGCAGGCCCAGACAAGCACGAAATCGAGGTGACTTGAATGATTGGCAAAAAACACAACAGGTTCGTTTTGATTTTTGAGTCTGTCTTTACTTACAACATCAAGACCAAAATACAAACGAATAATTTTGGCTAGCAGATTTCTAACTTTCATTTTCTAACTGACTCCTCAGTTTAAGGATTCTTCGAGCACAGGTAATAACACAGCCTGCGATGATTACAATCAGGGCGATACGAAGCGAGTAACTGGTCGAATAGACTGTGCGCTCTGTGCTAGCCGACAAGCAAGCGGCAATAACAACGAACATGCGATGTTGTTTTGCCATAGGTCCTTTGAAGTCCTGGGGCAAATCGCACGAGCCGCCAAATACTCTAATGTAGGCGGTCGCCATGGCGAGCAATGCTGCCAACCATCCCATTTCAACAAAGCCAGATCCACAAGCAAAACCCAGAGAAACTAGGATTAAAGTGTCTGATACCCGGTCGGGAAATTCGTTGAAAAGGACTCCAGACTTTGTGATTTTGCCGCCTTCTATAGCCATCATGCCGTCAATTAAATTGCAATAGAGGCGCAGGGCGATAAATATTGCTGCAAGAATAAAATGGATTGTCGATGACGCTAAATTGTAGGCAGCCAATCCGGCAAACAAGATGCTCAAAATTGATATCTGATTGGGAGTCACTTTCATCGCCACGAGTTTCAGGGCGATTTGATTATTGAGTTTGCTTTGTCGCCCGAATATAGGTCGGCGCTCCGCCTTAATTGCGTTGTCCATGCAAGCAGTATGGCTGAGCGCTGAACTGTTTTGCATCGGGGTGAAACAGTTTAGGAACTGTTTTTAAAGGCGCCAGGTCAGACTGTTCAAAGCTGCGTCAAAAACATCGCGCGAGTTGATGAAATCATCAGTATCGAGCGACTGCAAATACAACTCTTCGATAATTTGTCCAGCTACGCCTGCAGGGTAAACAATTCCGTCGTAAAAATAGTCGTTCGAGAACTGACCTTCGATACGCAAGACCGACTTGGGACCGAGTTTTTCTACATGTATTTTATTTAGAAAGAAAGCTGGACCTTCAATACTTCCTTTGGGATTGTGGTTTGTATATTGATTATCGCCAGTAGTGGCTACACCCATCACTGTATGTAGTGCCACAATTTCGTCGTTGGAAATTTCATTTGGGTGTTGATCACTTAGAACATAGCGAAGAATTTGGCGTGAGGCATTGTCTATAGGCATACCTCGTCCTTTGAATATAATGCGAGTATTCGGCGAACTTTCAGAGATATAATTCACTTCCCAGCTCATCCCAGGAGACATCGGGCGTCCATTGTCCTGAGATTGCCAACTGTCTGGCAAATTCAAGGTTTTAATTTGGCCAAGATTTTGAACGAGCATCAATTTTTCGCCTCAAAGTCGCCTGAAATGATAACACGCCTGTAATAAATCCTGAATAAATGATTAGGTACGGGCACATTAGAGTTGCCAGGGACTTAAATAATAATATCGGTGGGAGATTATTTGAATGTCCAGAAATCGCAAAACGGGAAAAATCGACTTCATTTCTATGGTGCTTGGCTGCATGCTGGGCGCTCTTGTAATCCTGGTCGGTTATGACGTAATCCAGCGTATGCCAGCCAAAACAGCACAAAATTCGACAGTCAGTACGACTACTAGAACGACCACTACAAACGGCAATGGCGCCTTTTTGTCCATGGCTGAAAATACTATTGCAGACATAGCCGAGGAAGCCTCCAAAAGCGTAGTCAATATTAATGTAAGAACCAATGCCCAGGTTCACCCCATGCTAGAAATGATGGGGATTTCAGTGCCTCCCCAAGAGGGTGTTGGATCGGGAATTATTGTGAAAAGCAATGGCTATATTCTCACTAATAATCATGTTGCAGGCGATGCCAGCGACATTTTGGTCACTTTGAACGACAAACGTAAGTTTAAGGGCAAAGTGGTCGGACGCGATGCTTACACCGATTTAGCGGTAATTAAAATCGATGCCAACGATTTGCCCGTGGCAAAGCTTGGAGTTAGCAAAACCCTTCGTCCTGGCGATTGGGTTATTGCAATTGGCAGCCCAATGGGAATCGATCATACAGTCACTATGGGCATTATCAGCGGGGTGGGACGCAATCTGGTAAACGAAGGCAGTCGGGTCGAACTGATTCAAACTGACGCAGCCATAAATCGTGGAAATTCCGGCGGACCGCTCATAAATATCAGAGGGGAAGTAATTGGCTTGAACGAGCTCATTATCAATCCTCAAGTTGCGCAAAATATGTGTTTTGCAATCCCTGTAGATGTATTTAAAGATGTTACAGATAACCTCATCTCCGGTAAAAAGGTGTTGCACCCTTACGTTGGTCTGGGAATGCAAGATCTTGATGACGAGCTTGCTCGCGCTATGGGGCTGCCAAAAGGTGTGCACGGTGTAGTTGTTATTCAAGTAGTGCCGGACAGTCCTGCTGAGAGAAGTAATCTTGCTATGGCAGATGTCATTCAAAAAGTCGATGGCAAAGATGTCTCCACAGCCCAAGAAGTGAAAGACGTCATTAAGTCTCACAAGCCTGGCGATCGACTGACTATGCTAGTTCTACGAGCCAGCAAGTTGATACCGATTGATGTGGTCGTTGGCGAATTCAAAATGGATGATCGAAGATGAAAATCGAAAAACTAGTTTTGCCATTAGCTGCATTTGTTCTGCTTGCTGGCGGCTGTGGTGCTAAAGAAAAGACAGTTTCAGAAAAAGTGCAAACAAATGAAAATAAGGCAGGAGTGAAAATGTCACAAGAAAACAAAACTCAAAAAACAAAAGAAGAGTGGCAAACTTGCCTTACTCCAGAAGAATACAGAATTGCCCGTGAAAAGGGCACTGAGATGGCTTTTACTGGTAAGTACTATAACCACCATGAAGAAGGCATTTATAAATGCATATGCTGCGGTGCTGAACTGTTCGATTCAAAACACAAATTCGATTCTGGTACTGGCTGGCCTAGCTTTTATCAACCAACTAAAAAAGATAACGTGGGTGAAGTCGCAGACAACAGTCATGGCATGCGACGGGTCGAAGTTGTTTGCACCAAATGTGATGCCCACCTTGGTCATGTTTTTGAAGACGGTCCAAAGCCGACAAACCTTAGATATTGCATCAACTCAGCTTCTTTGAAATTCGACCCCTCCAAAAAGGACTAAATTACTCTTCTTATGTGAGAAGGGCTTTTGCGAAAAAGTTGGTCATAAGGTGTATGGTCAGAAGACCTTATTTTTGACTCTTCTCGTTTCGAGGCACTCTCAACGCGTCGTTAGATTTTACGAATCGCATTAAAATTAATGCCGTGGCTACCCCAGTAAAAAGGGTGATATAGCTTGATTCCATGCCCATTGGATAACCAGGCAGGAACAGCCCTGGTTGATAATGTCCTGTGATTAAGGACGGCAAAAAATGAATTTGTCCTTCTTTGGCACCAAATATAGAGGTCTCGAATAGATTCCATGACCAGTGTATGCCAACTGGAATCCATAAAGAACGTCTGATTAGAAAAGCTGCGTTCAGTAGGAAACCTGCTTCGATGGCTAGAAAAAGACATGCAAGTGGTTTGTAGTCCTCGGCAATTCCTTCAAGAGTATTTACCATATGAAAGAAACCGAACAGAAGAGAAGTAATAACCATCGACCATTTTGTACCGAAA
Organism: uncultured Candidatus Obscuribacterales bacterium; assembly: GCA_964519785.1. Taxonomy (GTDB): domain Bacteria; phylum Cyanobacteriota; class Vampirovibrionia; order Obscuribacterales; family Obscuribacteraceae; genus Aved-18. Next base: position 30,151 of record CAZFKB010000006.1, read on the forward strand.
CCTTTCTCGAAAACGTTAAAAATGAAACCACGGAAAATTAGTTCCTCAGCCAGACCTACGAACAAGAAAAATGTTAGTGGAACAGCAAAATTGATATTGAGATTTAGTTTTGCATCTGGGATATACGCACCACCCATGTAGGCAAGCGCCATAGTAGCCAACATGAAAATGGCTCCAATACTAAATCCAAGTAAAATGTCTAGACCCCATTTATTTGATATAAATACGTTTGAAAGAATTTTTGTTTTGAATATCTTTTGAGTAGCAAAGACAGCCAGAGCAATAGAAATAAAGAATAGAAATTCGAAAATAATGTAGTATCTGGCATCATCTAGCCTGACTTTTGCAGCAAACTTGTCGAATCCATATCTTGATACAAAATAAAATAAAAATAGAAACAATGAGAAGACGAGCAACTCGATTAAGGACACTAATTTCGATTTGAGTGTCATCAGCGGTATCCGCCAAGAAATTTGCGCATCATGATTAAAAGCAAGTCACGCCCGGAGCGCATAGTATCCAGATAAATACGCACAGTTGAGCCTGGACGATCTTGCCAGTCTACATAAACTTTTGCGATTTTGTATTTTTTGATATTGGCAATAGTCAAAATTTCAAGGTCGAACAAAAAACGATTGATTGTCATTTTTTTAAACACATCAACTGCTACTTCGCGCTTGAATAGTTTGAATCCAGCCTGAGTATCTCGGACTCCTGGCAGGACGAAATTACCAATGACAAAGCGCGAAACTGATGCAATAAATCGCCTGCCAAAGCCAGGATATTGCTCATCTTTTGATCTTTGCGCAATGGCAATGTCGGCCCCATTTTCTATTGCTTCGATAAACTTTTGCAAAATGTCCGGCATGTAAGATAAATCTGAGTCTGTATAAACTACTAAGTCATTAGTTGCTTTTAGGACGCCTGTCTGAACTGCTTTACCTTTACCTTGATTTTTGGCGAGTTCGATAACTCCAAGAGTGCAATTTGTAGATTGCATGCTTGCTCTGGCTACTTCCGCTGTGTTGTCTGTGCAGCCATCGCAGACTGTGATAATTTCTGAGCCGGGATAATTTTTGTCTAAATAGTTCGACCAGGCGGTGATGGTGCCACCAATCCTTCCCGATTCTTGAAAAGCAGGAATAATAACTGAAATTCTGCGATAATCGGGCATAAGTCAATTCACTTGGAAAACATGAACAGGGAGCAAATTCCTCTACAGTATAAGTTGGCGGCGATACTATCGGTATTCATGCTTTTAGTGCCAATCATTATAGGCTTAAGATACCAGGAAATCATGCAAGCCAGTGACTTCTCCATGACATTTTATGTTGTGGGAAATATGATTGCCCATGGGCAGCTGCAAGACATTTATCCGCCCCTGCAAGCCGCGTCGCTCATCCATACTCCTTTCGATAACTATGCTCATCAGCTGCTCGATAAGCTGCCTGCAAGAAATGTTGCCATATACATGTACAGTCCGCTTACTGCTGTTATTTTTGCTCCATTTGGTCTTTTAAATCCCGTAGCCGCGCTTGCTTTGTGGCAGACAATAATAGTCTTTTCTGCCTTGGCCAGCATCTGGCTTTTATCCTTTAAAAATGAAAAAACTGACGCCCTCACTAAAGTGAAACTTTTGGGCTTTGTAGCACTTTTTGCCCCTGTTATTCAGCAGATTTTGATTGGACATTTGAGCGTTCCTCTTGGAATGCTACCTTTGTGTCTTGGATATTTTTTGCTGGTCCGAAATAAAGATTTTCAGGCTGGAGGTGTCTGGTCGCTTCTATTTTTGAAACCACAATTTTTGCCCGCGGCATTACTGTTTGTGGGCTGTTATACGCTGACTAGAAGATGGAAATTACTGTTTGGCTTCTTGTCGGGATCTCTGGCCATGATTTTGCTTACTGCTTTTGTACTTGGTCCCGATGCTTTAGTACGCTGGTATCACAGTCTTAAATTTAGCGATACTATTTTCACAAATCCGGCCTATAACTATCCACATTATCTAGCCGTATCGATACCATCCGTGATACTGCAATTGTTGCCGACCGAATATACCAGTATCGCTAAGCTCGTACTCTATTGTGCGGCTTTTGCCCTGGGTGTTTTTACTCTATTTTTTTGTGTAAGACTAATAGGCAAATTCGGAAAAGAGCGAAGCTTGCCAATGATTATGATTCTTTCTGTTCTGGTACTGCCTCTGGTGTTACCGCATTTTCTTTATTACGATCTCTGCTGTTTCGTCGTGGTTGCTCTTCTAGTACAAAATGGTGCTCTGCCTGAGGTTCTACATATCGTATTCAAACGCGAAATATTGGCGGCGTACGCCGTAATCAATCTCTATTTCATATATTTTTTCGCCACTAGCATCAAGGGAAGTCATTTAATTGCACCTGTAATACTAGTAATTTTTCTAACTTCTATCTTTGCGGTGTCGATTTATCAGTTTTCCAGGCTTAATCTGCAGTCTGAGTTGGAAAGCCAAAGAGTTTAGGATTCTCTTTATTGGGTTAGAAACTCGCCTGTCTTGGTTTATCACTAAAGGCTTTGACCAGTTCACTTACGTTTGGCGAATCTTCACCATAGATAGCTTTGGCCGTTTCAATTGCACTCTCGCGATAAATTTCGCTCTCGACTTTGTTATTTTGCAAGGATGAAAGTTTAGCAAGTTCCATGAGCGATTCTACGATGTCTGGATGTTCACTTCCAAGAATTTTGTATCTGATCTCGAGGACTCTTTTGTAAATATGTTCGGTTTCTTCGAAGTGTCCAGCTTTGCGAATCAAGTGACCAAGCTGCATTAGAAGGTTCAGGGTTTCGGGATGTTCTTCGCCAAAAAGTACTTCGGTAATACGCAAGGCCCGGCGAAGTGCAGCTTCTGACTTTTCATAATCTTCAATCTGCGCGCACAGTGCGCCGGTTTTTCTAAGCAGACCGATAATTGCTTTCTTGGGTGGGTCTTTCAGTTTTTCCATCGAAGCAAGCGATTGTTGATAAAGTTCGTCTGCTGCGTCGAATTTTTTTATTTCGACCAGCTGCTCAGCAAGCGATTTTATACGTCCAAGCATACGACGAAACGGGTCAGATTGCGGATTGTGCAGAGTCAATCTGAACGCTCGAAGAACATAGGGACAGGCTTCTTCCAAAAGTTTGCGCTCCAGAAGCTGGTCTGTAAGCTCGTCTAGCATGTTGAAATATTTCTCTGTATCATCGCCGAACTCTGCTTCGGCTTTTTGCAGAAAACTTTGAGAAATGCGCTCGCGCCCTTCGATAGTCGTTTCTTTAGATATTGCAGAAATTACTTTTGCTTGACCTTGAGTCCTTCCCGCACTTCCTGAGGGGTGGCAAATGAGTCTTACAGCAGAGGTGAACTCGTCGTTAGGAATATTCGATAGTGCTGCTAATGCATCTGAAGAGGATAGTCCAGGTAGATTTGGTGCGAATTCGTTTCTCATTTCGGGCACAGTCTGTGCTTGCGCCGGAGGCAATGCCATTGGAGCCGTTTGCGAAGCGATTTGTTGCTGAGAAAGTGTCTTTTGTGACTGTTTCTGGTCTTCGGAAATAGATTCGAATTTCTTGTTAACTTCATCTTGCGTTTCTTTGAGCAAGTCTGTAAGCGAAGCAAGCTGGTGAAAAGTGGTGGCACCAACTTTCTTGGATAATTCTTGTTGCATGCTATCCAGGCTTTTCAATAAATCCTGGCGCATTTTACTTATTTCGTCATATGTACGCTGGTTGCGCTTGGTTGATACTACAAATAGTACCACTGCCACTGTGACCGATATCACAGATAGCACCAAAGCAGACAACTCTACAAAATTCATTCCAGGTAATGCCCCAAAAACTCCTCGGTTTCAGTGAAGGCTTGACTCAGTTCAGCAAGTCGGCTCTTGGCATCGTCGACTTTTCCGTTTGATACTAATGCCTCGAGTTCAGATGCTATTTTTTCACATTTGTTCGCCATTATCACGCGGCAACAACCTTTTAACATATGCGCATGTTTGCGGCAGGCTTCCAGATCTCCTTGCGCCAGAGCGTTTTCGATTTTTGCCACAATATCATTGGTATCTTCTAAGAAGGCCGCAGCAAGCTCTTTTGCCGTTTCGACATCGAACTCTTCTTCTAGTTTTTCTATTTCTACGTGAGCTTGAGATGGTGAATTCATGGTTATTTTGCCAGTAGCGAATCGTCGGGGCAGACTTTTTTCAACTCTTCTCTCGTTTGTACGAATACTGCTTTCAATCGCATATATTTCACGCGAACTTGAGTCCAGTCTTTGGCTTCGGAGTAAGAAATGATATCGGTGGTCAACCGAGTCATTAGTTTCATTCCAAGGGCTGCGCAAGGACCTTTGACCGCGTTAGCGAAATGCACAACCGAATCGGCGTCTTTTTCGTCTATAGCCAATTGCATGCATTCGATATATGTGCCCATGTTACTCAAGAATAGTCTGCTAATTTCTTCTACTTCTTCTTTGCCATAAAGTTTGAGCATCGCTTTAATGTCAAGCGGGGCGATGTCTGCCTGTATGTCATCGAGATTGAATTCGCCTGATTGCGCCTGTCCTTTTTCGCGAGCCGAAACGACTGAGCGTTTGATAGCTTCTTTCAATTCTTTGCGGCTTGCACCTTTGGTAATGTAGTCGTCCATACCTGCAGCAATACAACGCTCGCGGTCGCCTTCACGATCGTAAGATGTAAGCGCAATAATTGGAACGCGTCGATGCGAGTAAGATTCATTGCTTCTAATGCGTGCAGCTGCTTCAAAGCCGTTCATGACAGGCATATCGCAGTCCATCAAAATAAGCTCGTATTCTTTGTTCGCCAGAGCATCAAGTGCTTCTTGTCCATTTGATGCAACGTCGGCATCATAACCAAGTCGTCTCAAGTGAAGCAACAGCAATTTCTGGTTGACTGGAATGTCGTCCACTACTAGAACCTTTTTGATGTTCAAATCGCTGTCAGCTTCTTCGTTTCCATAATCGACAACGGTCTGTTCGCCAGCTTCATCGTCTTCACCAAGCTCGGTGCTTCCACCTAACGCTTTGATTCGATGCATTGAGGCGCTTGTGTTGCGTTTCTTTTTGCCACCAAGCAGAGTGTCTTTCAAAGATGGCTTTTGTACGAGACTTCCGATATTCGAAAAATCTTCTGCCGGATGTGCGGCTTCCTGTGACTGCATTGCTTGTTGCATCAAAGGTGGTGTCTCTGGAGCTTCTAAAGGCGCAGGTGGAGGCGGTAATTGCGATTCCATTTGAGCTTCTGTATATGCTTCTGGCTGAACGTATTGTTCTGCTTCAAAGATACCTTGTGGCTCGAAAGACTGATTTTCAGCTGCTGCTTCCTCGAGCGGTTGAGGTTTCTCGTCGAAAGACAAAATTTCGTCGATTGGCTCGAACTCATCGAATTCGCTATCTGGTATCTGAGCTGCTTGTGATTCTGATTCAGATTCGGCGATTGCTTCTTCGAGACTTTCCATGTTAGGAAAGCCTTCTACTTCTTGCTCTTGCTCTTGCTCTTCTACTTGCTCTTGCTCGTCAAAAGATTCTGTTGAATGAACAAATTGTTCTTGAGAATCAGACTCAATATTTTCTACTTCATGAACAAAATCTTCAGTTGACTCTGCTTCATTCATAGATTCAACCGAGTCTAATGATTCGATCTCCTCGACTTGACCTTCGCTTTCACTAAACGTATTTATTTCATCTACTTCTTCTATTGCTTCAACTTCAGAAATCTCTTCCAGATCGCCTATTTCAGTTACATCTGAAATTTCTTCTGCTTCTTCAATTTCGGTAACTTCTGTTATTTCGGATTCTTGAATATGTTGCGATCCGTCCTCTTCTTGCTGAAGGATTTCGATTGCGTCCTCGTGTTCGTCATCATCATCTTCTTCTTCGTCTTCATCGTCGAAATCGTCATCATCACTAATGGAAGAGCTTGCCGATTCTTGTTGAATCACTTCGGAAACGACAGCGTCTAGATTTTTTGTCCATGATTGCGCTGACTCTTCCTCACCTTTACCATATTCTTCCCAGAGCGGTTTGTTGAAATCTTCAGCATCAGCCTCATCCGGCCAAGGAGCTGTCTCATCTTCATCATCGACACTTTCTACGACGTTATTTTGAGACTCCTGAGCTCTGGCTTGTTCGGGCTCTTGAGCCACGCTAGCCATTTTTTCAATTAGAGCGTCAGGGGTCTCTTCAGACTTTTTTCGTTCTTCCACTGCCTCCCTTGCAGATTCAGGTTGGAAGCGAGCTCTTTGTGAAAGGTCTGGTACCGGTGCCACCGCTACTGGTTCGGGGGCTCTAGCTTCAGGGCTTTGGATGCCCTTTTCCAGCAAGATTTTTTGAATGCCTGTTTGTGCTAATTGATTTGCTAATTGTTCTAATTCACGTTGAGAATTGCCAACTTGTGAAATTTGTCCGGCAATGACACCGCAAAGTGAATTGATTGAAGTTTCCAGATTGACTTCGTCTGTAAAGTCGAAAAGGAATACGATACCTCCGCTCACAGCCTGGCCGGCATCGATGAATGGGGTTGCTGAAATATTGATCCAGCGAACATCGTTAATAGCGTCTTTCTTAACTTTTAATCGAAAATTATTTACTTCGATTCCTTCAAGAACTCGTTTCCATGGCAGTTCGCGTTCTTCAAAATAGGAATCGTCAGCTTTCAAAAAGCTCACTGGCTCTTCCTGGCGTTCGGCATCTGTAGCACCGCACATGCGACTCACATAGGCAATACCTAAAATGCGTTGGGCAGTGAAATTGAACATCATGAACTTCCCTTCGGCGTTTAGCATAATTGCCCCGATTGCCGAATCAGAAAGTACATTGCTTAGTACAACTGGATATTGAGCAAGCGATTTATCTGAATTGCTCGAAATCAGTCCAGCGATGCCTTGAGTAGCAGCATCCAGACCAGGTCGCTTTTCAACTTTGTTTTTGATGACATCAATCGTCTGATTCAATTCAGACAACCTGTCTTTTAGCGACTCCAGGTGTGTGTTCCATTCATTTGCCATGTGTGAATCCGTCCTTTTCAGAGGGCAATGCCAGAAAAAAAGCTCCAACGCTTAGTAAATTTGTACCCCGTTAGCTTACGTGCCTCACCGCCGACCTAAAAACATGGCTAGTCGGTACATAAAAACTCATAGAGCGATGCCATGATGGCAAGTGCTCGCTCAGGTTCGAAGCTTACATCGAATTCTTTGCCATGTATTCGAGTTGAAAGGTCGCGACTGGCTGAATTATTCGAGTTCTTCGCAGTCATGCCAGATTCTTCAACCAACAGTTTTAGCTTCTTGACTAGCTTTTGCTCGTCCCACTTCTTCAAAACGACATTGTCCGCCCCGCAGTTGAGTATTTCAGCGATTTCTTCAGGTGAAGTAGCTGACGCGAAAAGTACTACCTGAATGTGAGCGTAAGAAGGATCGGCTTTCAGTGCTCGACAAAGCTCATACCCGTTCATTTCAGGCATATTAATGTCGCTTAGAATGAGCGCCGGTAACTCATTTAAATGATTGAGTTTCTCTAGAAGTTCGAGTGCTTTAGCTCCAGAGCGCGCCAGTTTGACTGTCTGTCCATTTTTTTCAAGCAGGTGCTGAAACAGCATCGCCTGGGTCAAGGTGTCTTCGACCAGAAGAATGTCTTTTGACATAGTTATTGCACCATTTGAAATTGAGCCAATTCCTTGAGTTTTGAACCAATTTTGCCTGCTGGCAAAATGGCGTCTTTATCCACTGCGCCAAGTTTTATAGCTTCGCCAGGCATGCCGTGTACCACACAGGATTTGGCATCTTGAGCAATTGTTGAGCCACCCGCTTCTTTTATCAGTCGCATTTCGTTTGCGCCATCCTGACCCATTCCGGTTAACAGGACTGCTACGGCTTTTTTGCCAAAAACTTCACAAGCTGATTGAAATAAATAAGAAACTGAAGGTGCCAGGTTTGAAGGATGGTCTATTTGAACAATTTTGAAAGTTTGACGAGTGGCAAATCCTGTTTGATAACCTTCCGGACAAAGGTAAATAGTGCCTGGCTTGAGCTTCTCTCGCTCGTGGGCGATTTCAATATTTTTGCCTGTAGTCTTAATTAACCACTGAACAAGCCCGCTCAGAAAGCCTGGCGCGATATGCTGTGCGATGACAATCGGAAGCGGATAATTTGAAGGCAAGTCTTTCAATATAGTCTGAATTACGCTTGGTCCGCCTGTGGATGCACCTATCACCACCACTTCGAATTGTGATTTAAAAGATGCATTTACTGCATTTTGATTCTCTTTGATTTTTTTGTAGGTAAGAGGTGTTCTGCGCTTGACCAGTTTCACTTCAGACATGGTCTTAACGGTCGAAATAAAATGTTGAGCCAGTCGTTGATAGTCAGAGTGCCCAAAGCCCACGGGCTTTTCGATTGCAGCAAGGGCACCTGCTTCAAGAAGGTCGAAGGCTTTGGCGACATCTTTCTTTTCTGACGTGCCGCTTACCACCACGATTGGAATGGGGTCGCGACTCATTATTTCCTGGGTCAATGCAAGACCATTCATTTTGGGAAGTTGGATATCGACCGTAATCAGGTCCGGTTTCAATGCTGAAATACTCTCAAGAGCATGTTCTGCCGATTCAGAGACGCCAACTACTTTGATATCTGGGTCAGACTCAAGAATATTCACCAGTAGCTTTTGCACTACTAGTGAATCTTCAACGACATGCACTTTGATTTTGCTTTTGCTCATATCAAATTAACCGTTTGACCATGTCTATTAGGTTGGATTTTTCGAAATTAGATTTAACAAAGTAGGCGCTTGCTCCTACTTCCACACCTGTTTTTCTATCTTCGAGCGACGCTAGCGATGTGACTACGATAATTGGCATGTCACTAAAAGTAGATTCAGTTCGAACTTTTTTAGTAAGTTCAAACCCACTCATTTTCGGCATTTCAACATCTGTAATAAGCAAGTCGAACCTTTTAGTCTGTAGTTTTTGCCAGGCGTCCTCGCCGTCGTTTGCCACTTCTACTTGATAGTCGTTTGATTCGAGTATATTCTTCAATAGTACGCGAGAAGTGATCGAATCGTCGGTCACTAGTATTTTCTTTGTGGCAGCATTTGAGCCGGTCTTGGCTTTGCGAGCGCGTCTTGCTTCGAGTGCATCAGCATTTGAACCAAGTAAATGTGCAGAAGACAAAACGTCATTAACATTTATGACTGCAGCCAGGTCTCCGGTTTTGAGTAATGTCGCTCCAGTGATGTGCCTGACCCTGGTGAGAGGTGTCGGCAGAGGACTTACTGCCACTTCTTGTTCGCCTGTAACTTCTTCTACAAGGATTGCGACTGGATAGTCTCCTTTGCCGCAGATTAAGGCTACTGCTTCTTCGTGTTCGACTTTGTTATCGAGGTCTAGAATATCTGCAAGCCAGACCATTGGCACAAGACGCTCACCAAAGGTCAAGGTCCATCGACCCTGCACTATACGCGAATCACAATCTCGTACTCTTATTGCCGAGCGAATAGCTGATGTTGGCACAACCAGAGTTTGATTGTCCACCATTGCTGTAACACCAAACATGGTGGCTCTGCGAACCGGAACAATTAATCTGAAAGTTGTGCCCTGGTCTAATTTTGAGTCAATCTCGATTTGTCCGCCTAGTTTTTCGATTGTCTCTTTAACAATAGCAAGTCCGATTCCGCGTCCAGAAATATCACTCACTTCATCTTTGGTAGAAAAAGATGACCTGAAAAGGAGTGCGTACAATTGTTGCTCGCTCGTTTCCTCTGCTTTTTCAGCTGTCATAATCCGCATACTAACTGCGCGTTCTTTTATTTTTTCAAGATCGATTCCGCGACCATCGTCTTTGATACTGATTTCTACTTTGCCGCTATCTATCATTGATAGAGTAACTCTGATGTTAGGCTGTTCTGACTTGCCTTTCTGCAGACGAACACTCTTAGATTCGATCCCGTGATCTATGCTATTTCGCAGCAAGTGAATCATCGGTTCTTTGAATTCATCAAGAATATGGCGATCAATCTCGGTTTCGCCACCGGTAAGAGTGAATTTGACGTCTTTGTCTTGTTGCTTGGAAATGTCTCTGACAATTCTTTCAAATAGATCTTGTAACACCGAAAATGGTGTCATGGTCAATTCGCGACTTTTTTCTAGTAAGCCGTCTACAAGATTGTGAGTGATGCGTTTTTCTTGCTGAAATGATATTTCGAGATTTAAAAGCTTTTCCTGGAGCCTGCCGACAAAACTATCGTGTAAATCGATAAATTCTTGGATGTAATTCTTTTGTTTGTGACCAGATTTTTGCGCTTCGTTTTCTACTTCTGGTCGTATGCGGTGCCATTGTCTGGTCCATTTGCCAAGGATCGACTGTAAGTCATCGCAATCTGTAAGTCTCTGGTCGGCAACCAGCTTGGCATAAACTAATTCTTCAAGGCGCTTGACGATTTCTTCCATTCGATCGACTGAAACGCGCATGGTACCCGTGCTCAAACTGGCAAGTGTGTGCGGCGGTTTGACATCTTCTTGGTTTTCGCTTGCTGCATTGCCCTCATTTAAAACGTAATCCGATATCGGATTAGATTCGGAACTAGGGGAGCTTGAAGCTCGAGACAAAGCGCCAGCCAGCTGTTTCTCTAATTCGTTTTCGCCGCTTGTGATGCCACTTTCCAAATTCAAGGACGTGACACAAGTAAGCATCGAGCTAGCTAATTTGTAAAGGTCATCTGTAAGATCAGCGCTCAATTCTCTGCTTGCAGATTTGTGTTCGACAAGTATAGATTCTATTTCCTGACAGGTCTTTTCAATTGTAGAAAGATTGACGGCGCGTGACGAACCTTTCAAACTATGGAAATTGCGCAGCATTTTTTCAATACTTGCTTGAGACTGGGCAAGACCTGGATTTTTTTCAAGAGACAAGAGAGTATTTGAAACTTCTTCCAAATGTTCAGTCGCCTCAATTTGAAAGGCTTCGCGTAATTTTTTTAAAAACTCTAAATCTACACTCATTATTTTATTGGTTCACTTCAAGCACTTCTTGCCTAAACAAAGACGGTGGGTTCAAAATTATGGTACGTTCGTTGTTGATACCAGATACATGCTCCTTGGGGAAGTTATACAAAATAGTGTTGTTCGATTGAATCTCATCGTGTGCAATATATTGCAAACCGACCACGTCATCAGTCAAAAGAGCAACTCTAAAATCTCCGTTTTTGATTACTAAAGCTCGGTCAGAGCCAAGCACTGTTTTTTCCTGCATATTAAAGAAGTAGCGCAAATCAATTACCGTAACAAGAGATCCGCGCAGACTCAAGACTCCCACAATGTACTGAGGTGTGCACGGGATGGTTAAAATAGATTTGACCACTATAACTTCATCACTAAATGCGATGTCGCATGCAAAACGTTCTTTGGCTAATTCGAAGACTACATACTGTTTACCAGGCGGAGTAAAAGGTTTTTCTATTGGACGTGCAAGCAGCATCGCACGATGCTTCAAGATATTACGCTCGAGCGCTTTGCGTCCGGCATCTTCGCTCATTTAGAACCTCCTTTGGGGCTTAGAGAGCGGACAATGTTCAAAAGTTGTCCGACGGTAAGACCATCAGAATCAGGAACAATTTCATCGTTATCTTTCATGGTGAGTAAGTCAGATGCGTTTTTGTAATATCTTATGGAGTCATCGCTTTTGCCGTGCTGTTTGAATATGTTAGCCAGCGCCATATGGGCCATGATAAAGTCTGGATCAAGAAATATAGCTTGTTGCAGGGCTTGAATGGCTTCTTTGTCTTGAGTATTTTCTTGCTCGATTGTGGCTTTGAGGTAATACCAACGAGGATTAACTACATCTAGAGATATCAATTGATCGCACCAATCTTTTGCGGCATCAAGATTCCCGAGATTGGCATACGATTTTGCAATCAAAGCCATTTCATCGGTGGATTTCTTGTTTGATGGTTGAGATGCTTCAAAGAGTCTGTCTATCACTCTTTTGTATTCGCCTCTGTTGAAGAGACTGCCGGGACTTTCTTCAAAATTATTCGCGCTGCTTTGATTGAATCCGGGAATTGCAAGACTGCTCCAACTTGTTGAAGATGCTGTCAAAGCAGACTCATCAGGTTGAACGAGAGTGTCGAATGTTTTTGATTCTATCGATGTGCCAAAAAAGGAAAAATTAGATTTAGTGATATTTACTTGCAGATGACTAGATTCAATCGACGTATTTTTCTTTGCCTGCAAAACAAGCGCACCATCATAGTTCAAAACTGAAAAGAAACTAGGTGTGGGATGAGGAATTTCAGTTGGTCCAAGAAACAGCCAACCGCCAGCCTTCAAGGCTCGATGAAAACGATAGAGCACTTCGGCGGTTTGTTCAGGACTGAAATAAATTAGAACGTTGCGACAGAAAATTATGTCCAGATTTGTGGTGCCGTTCAACTCGCTTGGAAAATCTGGATCCGGCTGAGCGAGATTCAAATAGAAGAATTTGACCTGGTCTTTGACTTTGTCTGAAATTTTGTAGCGATGCTCAGAATTCAGACTAAAATATCTATTTTGAATGAAGGTCGGTACTTCTCTAAAGGACCAACGTCTATAAGTGCCTTTGCGGGCGGTTTCCAGCGATTGAGGATTTATGTCTGAAGCTAGAATATCGACAGTCCAGTCGTTCAGCTTCGATATAAGCGAAATTGCAATCGAATAGGGTTCTTCACCTGTTGAACAGCCAGCGCTCCAGATGCGAATCGACTTTTCTGGATTTTGACGTTCCACCTCTGGCAACACATTGTTTACTAAAACAGAGAAACTTAGAGGGTCTCTAAAAAAATATGTTTCGCCTATAGTCAAATAAGTGGAAAGAATTCCAATTTCTTTTTGACTGGGATTGCCCCGAATGAATTTAGAAATAAATTCGGCTGGAGTAGCGCAACCTGCATCAGTAGCGGCAAGGCACAATGATTTTTCGAAATCGGCAAAACGTGATTCTGAAATTTTCAGGCCAAGTTGCAGCTCAACCCAATCAAGCATAGCTTTGACCAGGTTAGAGGAGATATTGACCGTCATAATTTATTTAATCGCTAGTTGCGCGAGCCGAGCCGTTCGGTCAGTCGCTTTAGATTGCCACCAAGATCGTTCAGGCGAGTAACTGCTTCTTCCAGTTCTTTTGCACCTTTCTGATTATCGTTACTGGCCTCTTCAACACTTTTCATTGCTTCAAGTACCTGTTGAACGCCTTGTAATTGCTGTTGGCTAGAAGCCTCAATTTGAATTGCTGCTTGTGCTGAGCGATGCATGCTGTCTGCCAGCACTACCATGGCATTGCCTGCTTGCTTGGCAAAAACTTCACCATCTGCAACCACTTTGCTGCCGTGTTCTGTTTTCATAGTGGCAGATGCGGTGGCTTCGACAATCTCGTTCAAAATACTGCGAACGTTAGAGGTCGACTTTTTTGACTGTTCTGCAAGACTCTTAATCGCCTGTGCAACCACTGCAAAACCTTTACCTTGCTCTCCAGCCCTTGCAGCTTCAATTGCCGCGTTCACTGCAAGCAAATTAGATTGTTGTGCGATGTCGTCTACAGTTGCAATGATTTCGCCAACCTGTTTGGTTTGATTGCGCAAAGTCAAAATGGTTTGGGTGAGCGAATCCATATGTTCTTTGATTGCCTGCATTCCCTGTAAAACGTCATTTGCTGCTTTTTGACCCAGTTCTGATGTTTGTAATACATTTCGGGCATCGGTAGAGACGTTTTGAGCCTTTTTGCTCGAAACCTCAACAGTCTGGCGCACTTCTTCCACGATAGTGGTAGTCTGAGTTACTGCTGCTGCGGTTTGAGTGGAATTGACCGAAAGGTTAGTAGCTGCTTCTAAAATAAGTTGGGCAAGACGCGAGACTTCATGCACCATTTCGTCCATGCGCTCATAGCCTTCTTTGGCGTTGCTTGATGAGCTAAAATTTTCGCTTGCTTGCTTTGATACCACTCTAGACTGAGTTTTGGCTGTCGTTTTCCTGCCGTTTGTCGCCGATTTGGCCATGAAGCGTCTCCCCCGACCTAAATGTAAGAATTAAGTCCATAAAGTCTGATTCTTATTTTCTATACCCAGATTAATCGTCCAGATAATCCTGAAGGTCCTTTATTAGGACATTTCTGTCTTTGAGCTCGATTATGCGAAAGGCACGCGGCGATAAGGATTGGGCGAATAATTGCTCTTCTTTGAATCGCTGCACGGCCTCAATCTTGTCAACCAGGATCCCAAGTTTAATCTTGCCATCAGAGGCTACAACTATTTTGTCTGTTTCTTCAATTTCTTTAGCGGCAAGACCAGCGTGCTTGCGCATATCGTGAACTGCAAGCACTTCACCGCGCAAATTCATAACCCCGCTAATAAAATCGGGTTGCAGAGGCATTGTGCTGAGAGCTACTGCCGGAAGCACTTCGACTAGATAAGAAGTCGGAACAGCAAAGACAGTGCCTTCTATCGCCAGCATCAATAATTCATGCATGCAAAAGATCTCCGATTTTGTGATCAAGAAGACTTTCAATATCTAGCACAAAATAAATTTCGTTGTCGTAAACAGTTAAGCTATGAGGGTTTGAGCCCATACCCTGTGGCAAAATTTCATTTAAATTAGTGACACTTTCGGGTTCGACTTTGATAGTTCCTTTGACGTCATCAGCAACTATGGCAATTCGACCTTCATGCAATCTGAGAACGATTATTTGACTTTCTAGATTGATTGCTTTCGGCTCGCGCTTCCAGTGCCGGTCCAGGTTTAAGACTGGTATCATTTCTCCATGTAGGTTGAAATCGCCAAGAATACCCGGACGCTCAATCTTTGATGGGTGAAAAGCAACGGCTTCGAAAATGCTTGCCACTGCTTCAACAGGCAGTGCCATCTTGGTTTCGTTCGACTCAAAAGTAAGAAATTCAAGCATCTTAATTGCGTTTATTCCCCAGTGTCTAAAGTTTTAGCCTGTTAGAAAGCTCAGAGCGACAAAGACGTTTTGGGTCATATTCGTAAAGGTCCTTTTTGAATTTTTCGTATTCTTTGTAAGTTTTGCTCACACATAAGGCACCGATTCTTGAATCTTTGATGATATTAGGCAGGCATCCAAGTTCGATGCAGACATGATCTAGATAAGCCAGGAATTCATAGGCTTTACTGCAACGAGGAAAATCCATGGCAAAGCATATTCCAGCTTGTTTAAACTGCAAATATTTGCCTCTGCCACCAAAATATTTTGAAGAAGCTATGGTTACTGGCAATTCGTTTCTTTCAAGCCACCATTTGACTCTGTCTATATAATCACCAAATACGAAAACCGGCACAACTGCCTGGTGTTCGAGAAATCCACTTGCTCCAAATGCACTAAAATAAAGGTCGCGCAAGGTTAGGCTGGGAAAGGAGCACGATGATAAGGGAATTTCTTTTGGAGCAACACAACTTAATTTTTGCAAATAAGTATAGAGTGAGTTCATCAAACTTGTCGGGATGAATCCAAATACGGGTGGCCAGCCGTCACCTCTAGAATCGGAATACAAGGTTCCAACGGGTTTTAAGTTGGCAGAATCAACCAGACCGGCTTTTATTGGTTTATTTTTGGCAAAAAAACCATATTGAACAAAACCATGTCCAAATTTATTGCCATTCAATAAAAAATTGTGCCAGCTCAAAAGCATGTCACAATCTCGTTTAAAGATGCGCTCGAGCGCATGGGGAAGGTCGTAAATATTGGGCAATTCTTCTGTGTGCAAATTGATGAATTGTGACTTCAATTTGCTTACGCGTAGCTTTGCCGACAGCAAATGTCCAGTCAAACCAAAACCACCGCATGTCAAATCGAATAGTTTTAAGTTACTTGCTCTAGATACGCTTTGTAAGCCATATGTAGGGTGAAACAATTCGAAGCTGTCCGTGAGATTTTGAAAAGTTCCATCTTGTAACTGGTTTTTTCCGTGAGCATCGGATGCAATGCAGCCACCAACAGTGATACTGGGGTAGCCTGGGACTGTTTTTATGTAAAATCCTTTTTGCATTAAATAATGACCAAGCTCTGCCATACTGAGCCCCGCTTCGACATGAATAAGCTTGTTTTCTTTGTCGAAGTCGATTACAGATTTTCCAGCCGTTAAAAGCGAAAATGAATCTTTGGCAAAGCTGGCTGGAGCAAAGGACATTCCTGCTCCTCTAGAAATAAAGTTTTGGTATTGCAAGTCGACTTTAGAAGTTAAGTCAAAAGCCGATTTGATTTCTATTGTTTTTACTCTGCACGAATAGCCTCCGTCGAAACTGGACAGCTGCTTGTCGGTTTGAGATTCTGAGTTAGTGCTCATCTTGCAGTACCGAATCTTTCTGGCTGATTAAAAAATTGGGTCGTCCAAGCGAGTTCTTATAAGTGCGTCCTAGATAGACTGACATAAAAGACAGGCAAACGCCAAAGTAGAGCGCAATCACACATATCAATACCGAGTCGACCCAGATATTTGGATGTAAAACTCTGTAAATGCATAAGACCGTAACTGCCACCACCCAGAATGGCAGTAAAAAGATTGGGATTCGAAGAAATAGGGTTGACGATGCGAGTATTCCTGCGATTGCAAAATAGATCATTCCAAGAAAGCGAAAATGAGTTTGACCTGCAACTCGTTTGTGTCGTTTGTATGGAATACCTTTTCGTTTGAAACCCACCCGTCCAATCGAGGCGCGAATAAAGGGAAATGAGGTCTTATCGAAGCTAATGGCGTCGCGTACTTCACGCGTCATGATCGAAAATTCGGCCATGTCGAGGATAACGTCATCATCTGCTACCGCTTTTAATATGCGATAAAACAATTTACGCCCAAGCATAACAGGCTTTGGTTCAGTTCGATCTACTCGTTCACCATATACGATATCGAAGCCTTGTTCGTACCAGGTGACGAATTCTTCAATCATCTCAGGAGGATCTTCGCAATCGACATCTATGAAAACAAAAAGGTCACCTTGAGCTTTGCGCAATCCGCACTCCAGAGATGCTTGATAGCCTACATCGCGACTGACAGTGATGTAATAAACAAAAGAGTGTTTGGCTCTAAGTTCGCGCAAGATTTCGAGAGTGCAATCTGTCGAGGCGTTATTGGTGAATAGTAATTCGATATCGAATTTAGTTTGAAGTTTTTCGCGCACAGGCAAAAAGCGTTCAAAAAAGAGCGGCACGACCTTTTCTTCGTTACGCACGGGACATATGACGGTCAGTTTTTGCTTTTGCGAGCTCATTAATATCAGACGCAGATCTGGATTTTAGTTCGCCTTATTATTCCCTGAAACTTTTATTTAGTACTAGATAAGTTAAAGCGCTCAACAAAAAAGGATCTGCCCTTTGCTTTGTACTCACTTTTATCGCCCATTTTCTGGTATTTAGACTCAAGCATTGTCATGACTTGGTCTATTTTTGACTTGGCTGGCATTTTTGCACTTTCAAGTACTGCTGGATCGCGAATTACAACGAGATTTTTTTCCTGGCTATTTTCAAGATATTCAAATAGGCGGGCAATATTATCTTTGTCTGTCCAGGTTAGAGCATAACCCTGGTGAGGCGTTGGGTGTTGCATGTCGAGATTTGGAAAAGAAATGATTTTGTAGCCATTAAGCGTTGGTGCTTCAGTACGCAAATAATAGCGAAGTGTATAAGCATCGAAATCTGGCAGAATGAGATACAAACATTGACCAAATTTTTTATCCAACATATCGTGAGCCAGTTGTCTAAGTCCGCTTCGATTGAGCGAACCAAGACTTTGAGCTTCCCAGGCATTGCAAAGCCCTAGCACCACAAGTAGTGTCACAAGCATTTTGGTTCTAGTGCTATTTACCAGGAGAATGGCACTCAAAATCCAGGCAAATGGCGCAAATGGCATCATATAACGGCAGTAGCCGAGAATAAATGGAGTGATATAGCCGAGCAAGAATACGGGTGGGACTAATATTGCAAGCAGAAAAGCGATGTCGCTTGTTTTGAATTCGATCTTTTTCTTCAGCCAGAGAATCAAAAACACTAAAAAGAAAAAAATAGAAAATAAAGCTCCGACTATCCAGGGCGCTGGTGTAAGTGCAGCTGTGTTAGAAGCTATTACCTGCCACCACTTATCGAAAGGAGTGCGCTCGACCCAATAAGTCCCAGCACTCAAGTGTTCTTTCATATTTTTGAGCCAGGGCAAAAACAATGCTGCCGGAAGGAAAAACAAAGGAACAGTTTTAAAAAAATCTTTTGTTTGCTTTTGAATCAAGCAGTAAAAGAAAGCTGCCAATACAAGCAATCCAAGAAAGAAGAAGCCAAGATAATGAGTGTAAGCAATTAAGCATGAAAATATAGTCAACCAAAAAAGCGAGGCTTTTTTCTTGCTTTTGAGCCAGTCTACATAAAAATATGCTGCACTCACATTCAAGCATGCAAACAACGAATAAACACGTGCTTCGTGCGAATAAAAAAGCGCAAGAGGTGACATGGCACAAAACAAAGCTGCCACCATGCTGGTTTTATTTTGATCAGTTATTCTTTTTGCCAATAAATAAGTGAGTGGTATTAAAATCATGCCAAATAACAAAGATGGCAAAGCAAGGTAAATAGCCTGGTCAGGTGTTAGCTTGCGCCAGAGCATCATCAAATAAAAGTAAAGAGGGGGTCCGAATTCGTAATGCACGATTCGGTCAATAAGCTCATTTATGGTTTGGCTTGAGCTGACGTATTCAGTTACGCTTTCGTCTAAATCGATGCCGCCATTAATTAGAAGCAATCTCAGACCAAGACCCAGAGCCATTATTGCAATTAAGGTGAGAAAATTCGATCTCAAACTCGACTCAGTTTTTATTGGTTTGTTTTTTGCCGCCTCTTTGTCTATGTCTGTTCAAGACTTCGGCAAAGAAGAGAGCCATTACAAGAACACAAGCTGTAAGTTTCAAGAAATACCAGTGTTGACCGACAAAGAAAGTGGCAACAAGTCCAAGCAGAGCTGAAACGCTGTAGATGATATAAGCTACATTTTTTTGAGATAAACCGGTGCGTAAAAGCCGGTGGTGTATGTGTCCGGCGTCAGGAGAAAAAATAGAGCGTCCTGCAGCCATGCGTCGTACAACTGCCCAAGATGTATCAAGTAAGGGGAAGAATAAAATCAGGCCTACCAGAAGAAAAGTAGGCACTATTACAGTTGCGGCTGCAACTCCCTTGATTACTCCTGTTATAGAGATCGCCCCCAAAATAAAACCGACAAGATAGGCGCCAGAGTCTCCTAAGAAAATACGAGCAGGGTTAAAATTCCAGCGCAAAAAGCCAAACAATGCGCCTGCTACCACCGCTGCCATAAGGGCCGCGTAAGGTCGAACTATACTTTGGCTCAGGGCGACACTCCAGATTGTAATGGCTGAGATTGCCGATACTCCCGCTGCAAGCCCATCCATGCCATCTATTAGGTTGACGGCATTTGCTACACCCACAAGCCATATCACTGTAATTGGCAAGCTGAGCGGTCCCAGTTCGATGGGGACGCCTCCTTGTATGGCAAAAAATCCCAAATCGAGGTCCATATTAAGCGGTATCGGAATGGACTTGATTCTTACGCCAAGCGAATAGGCTGCTGTGGCTGCAAGTATCTGAACAATAAATTTGTCGCGAGCGCGAATAGATTCTAAGTCGTCGAGCAGACCCAGAACGAAAATGAGTGTGCCACCAATAGCGATGCCAAGAATTCCTTCAACACCTCGCGCATCGCGAGGTAGTCTGCCAGCAATAGCGACAAGAGTGCCGATAGTAAACAGAATACTGATGAAAATGGCAACTCCGCCAAGTCGCGGAACTGCAGTCTTGTGAATCCGACGCTCTTCGCCCGGCTTATCGACTAAGCCCAGCTTTAAAGCGCGCGATCTGATTTCAGGAGTAAGCCACCAGCTCATCGAAAGCGCAATCAGAAATCCGGCATATTGCATCTGCTCTAGATGTCCACGCGGAATAATGAAAATTGCAATAACAAGACCAGTCAAAAAGAGCAAGAGCTGACAGGCGCGAATCATAATATTGGTTGCGCGATGTTTTATCGGCGGTGGCTCTAGATTATCTGGAATTTCGGGCTCGTCGGGGTCCTGAGGGAAAGGATTTGACGGCGCAAGCGCTTGTCCTTGAGCTTGAGTCGAGGCGACCTGCGCTCCTGTTTGATTTGGAGGTGGAAACTCGGGCTGTTTTTCGTTTTCGTCAAGCGTCATTTTATTGCTCACTTGCTTGTTGCGCCCGCCCGTATTGCAAGTTCGCTTGAATAAAGCGGAAACTTGCGACAAAGTTCTGCTACTGCTTTTTTGCTTTGTTCTCGAACTTTTTCATCGTCAGGCGACTTCAGGGTATCACCAATTAATTTACCGATGATTTCCATTTCGTTTACACCCATACCGCGCGAAGTGACAGCAGGAGTACCAATGCGAATGCCAGATGTGACCATTGGTTTTTCGGGATCATTTGGAACAGCATTTTTATTGGTAGTGATGTTCACTTCTTCTAATACTATACAAGCGCGTTTGCCAGTCATTTTGATAGGACGCAAATCGACAGTCATCAAATGATTGTCTGTGCCGCCTGAAACTATCTCCAGTCCTTGTTCCAAAATAGTGCTAGCCAGAGTCTTTGCATTCGCTACAATATTTTGTTGGTAGGTTTTGAATTCGGGCTTGAGTGCTTCGCCAAAAGAAGCAGCTTTGGCGGCGATTACATGCATTAAAGGCCCGCCTTGTAAGCCTGGAAATACCGCTTTATCTATTTCTTTAGCGAATTCCTCCTGACACATTGTCACCCCGCCGCGAGGTCCACGCAAAGTCTTATGCGTTGTTGTGGTGACAAAATGGGCATGAGGAAAAGGATTTGGATGCAGTCCAGCCACAATTAAGCCTGCAATGTGGGCGACGTCTGCCATTAAAAGCGCACCGCATTTGTCTGCAATTTTTCTGAATTGCTCAAAATCTATGATGCGTGAATAGTTGCTTGCACCGCAAATAATCAATTTGGGCTTGCATTCAAGCGCCTGTTTTTCGACGACGTCATAGTCTATTTTGCCAGTATTCGTATCGATGCCGTAATGACTTACATCGAACCATTTGCCTGAAAAATTTACTGGCGAGCCATGAGTCAAGTGACCACCCTGGTCAAGCGACATGCCCATTACTTTGTCACCTGGTTTGAGCATGGCAAAGAAAACAGCCATATTTGCTTGAGCCCCAGAATGTGGCTGAACATTTGCATGAGGAGCGTTGAACAACTTCTTGATTCGCTCAATTGCAAGTGTTTCGACTTCGTCTACAAATTCGCATCCACCATAATACCTCTTGGCAGGTAGTCCTTCGGCATATTTATTAGTGAGGACAGAGCCCTGCGCTTCGAGAACCGATTCGCTTACAAAGTTTTCGCTAGCAATAAGCTCGATGCAATTACGTTGACGTTCCAGTTCCTTATTTATGGAGGCGTAAAGCTCCGGATCAGTTTTACTTAGACTCACAGACACCCCCACAAAAATAACTGCGCAACTTGCAATTCACTATAATTGTAGCTTGCTTGACTTCTCTTTTTTGAAAGATTGCAGTTAAGCCTTTATGTGATGCTATCGAGCAGGCTTAACGTTTTGAATGTTTTGCCGGCTCGGTCTTCTAGATATCGTTTGCTTATCTTGCAGGCAAAAGCCAGCGCCTTTTGCTGTGCATCGCTCAGACTCATACGTGGGTTTGGGTCAAGTTTGTCACTTTGGCTCAACGCCATTACAAGTGTTTTCCAGACCATTGGACTCAAATAAACTCGCTTCATCTGTGCGATATTTTCGATTCCTTCAGCTTCGCGAATTTGGGGCAGGCTGGAAGCCGATTGCATGCAGGATTTGCATCCCACTCCCCCCAGTTGACTTAGAAAAGCCTCGATGCTGTATTCGGTGATCAATTTTCGGCAGTTGACACAAACAGTGAGCTCAGGCTTCAATCCCAGCATGCTCAGTAAACACATTTCAAACTGCAATCTGAGCAAAGTTGGGTCGCTATCTTTATCTTCCAGCAGTTTGAGCGCTTTATTCAAAAACTCAAAATATTCATGACATTCGTTTTCAAGCCCTTCGGCGAATGCTTGGGTGAGTTCAGCCAGATAAAAACCTGTTGTAAGCCTTTTTAAGTCTGTACGTAATTTGGGATAAGTCTCGAGTGATTCGGCTTGGGAAATGGTGTCGAGCGTTTTGCCTTTGTTTATAAGCAGTTTATTCACACAAAGGGCTTCGGACTTGCCTGCCATTTTTGCTTTTGTGCTTCGCGCACCTTTTGCTACGGCTTTTAAGAGCCCTTTTTCCTGTGAAAACATTACAAGTACTTTGTCAGCCTCGCCAATTGCGTAATTGCTTAGATTTATGGCTGTCACTATGTAAGTATTCATGCGTACATTAGTAAAATCATGGTGAACGCCGTGAGGTTCCACAAGCAGTGTGCCACCATGGACGGTATCAGGCTTTGATTCTTTTCAAGAGCATAGGCAAAAACGAAACCAAGCGAAAACAATTGCAGCATGCTGCCTTGATCCATATGAACAATGGAGAAAAGCCCGGCGCTAAGGATAATGCCTAGAAAAGCGCCTAAATATTTACGCAATGAGTTATAGACAAACCCGCGAAACAAAAGCTCTTCAAGTAAGGCTGGCATTACGCCAAGCGTGAGGGTAAAAGCCAGTATGGCAAAGAGATTGATGTCTTTTACCGATGAGACTACTTCGCTGATAATTGGATTGCTCGACATTTGCGATCCAAAGCTCGATGCAGCCCAGGCTGAAAGCATTACAAACGGAAAACAGGATGCCCAGGTTAAAAAGCCCATGAATATAAGTCCCACTGGACCGCGCTTTTTTGTTTTCCAGGTGAGACAAAAAGCTTCTCTAAATTCATTGGAGCCAAGTTTCATGCCACCAGGCCTGATGGCAAGAAAATAAACTAGTGCTAAGGCAGGTAGATTCTGGAGTAGATAAAGACCCATGGTAGAAAGTGCCAAAGCAAGCGCCGACGCCTTACCGTGTGCAGCACTCAAACTAAGACCTTTCAAAATAGGCGCACTCAAAAAGGTTATCGAAAGCCAGGTTAATAAAGTTGCTGCGACTGACTGCCAGGACCAGGTTATGCGGTCATTTATTGCATTGCCTTCGCTACTGGAATTGCGGCCAAGAAGAAACAATTGCACAACCACCGTGATTATGCCAACGAGCGTCGCAACTGCTAAGACAGCGAAAAAAGCCATCATGCGTATGGCATACCAGAAATAGCGTTCGTAGAAATTATTAAGTTCGGTTGAGTGCTTTTTCTTGTCGCCAAGCGCCTTAGTCCATTCAAGATCAAATACTTCGCTATACCAACCAGTCGGAATCTTTGAATCGATTAAGGGTCTAAGCGACAAAACATCATTTTTGGCAATCGATTTATCTTGCAATACTGCTTTTAGAAGACGCGCGCGCTCTGGGTCTAGAGAGGCAAGTTTTTCAATATCTTCTTTGACCGGTAGTTTTTGCTCGGCTTTTACTATTATTACCTTTGTATCGAGTTCCAGGTCTTTGTCCGGGTCTTTCGACTTGTCTTTGCTTTTTTGCAGTTCAACCAACGCTGATTGAAGCGAGGTTTTGACGTTTTTTTCGAGATCGCTATTCCTTTTTTGATCTGGCGTAAAAGCTTGATAAATGGCAAGCATCGAGGTTGTGAACCTCAATTTGAGGGCGACGCTTTCAGCTTGGGTAACCGCCAGGTTGCTGTCCTTGCGTAGTACAAATGATTTGTAGCCAAAAATGACGACAAATATAAAAGCAAATAGCAAGTAAGCATGAGTTACCTGCATGCGTTGAGGCGCTTTTCGCAAGTGCGCTACGACAGCCGCACCGCCCAAAGTGACGAAGCCAGCTAGCCAAAAATAGTATGTTGTATTCAATGCCGGTCGAGTATTTACTCTCCGCCGCCGCCGCCCCAGAAGGACTGTCCGAATTCGCCGAGTTCGCCAAATCCGCTGAACTCGCCATAATCACCTACACTATCAATTCCAGCAAATTCGGCACCCTGATTGTGCAAGAAATCATGCGTATTTTCTGCGCAAAAGCCGGGGTCTTTTTTGGGCACCTGGTCAGGATAATAGCCCCATGGAAAGAAGCGAGACAATCGTCTGCGCAGCAATATACGAGGCAGTTTAACCAGTCCCAGACCCAGAAGAACTAACATCACGAAGGCCAACTCGGTCAAAAGGATGTTATTCCACTGTAAGTGGGGTCCAAAGAGTAGGATTTCATGTGGTCCCATCGGTTTAACTCAACCTCTAATTCAGGCTCAAGCATATGCTACGTGTGCCTGGAAAAGAAGTCAATGTAAAGATGGGAGAATTACTACTCTTCAGTGAACAAAGCTACTTTTTGGTTGCCTATCGTGCTTACCGACATTTGTGGACTTTGAGTTCTTTTGAACCCTTCAATATAGCGTCTGAGCGCTTCTCTAATTAAATCTGAACGTGTTCTATGCTCAACTTGAGCAACGAAATCGATCTGCTCGAGCAGTCCTGGTGGTAAAGCGACGAGTACTTTCTTGGGCATGCGACAACCTTTTGGAATAAAAGAGAAATAGGCAGCGGACAAAAAACAAAAGTGACACTCGGTTCGCAAGTTGCGATTTGATCGCATAGATAGCGCACTTTTAAGATTTTATTGACAGCAAGATCCGTCGGCGTTTTGCTTCGAATTTTCTTCTTGCAAATTGCCGGGTCAAACTTCAAGTAAGAATGTACAACTATCCGATTAGTTTTTAAAGGGCTCAAATGCCCATAAATGATCCAATTTTTTCAAACTATTTTTAAGGGTAATTTGAAGTGACGAAAAATATAGATAAATCTGAAATCTGCATGTTTACTGGTTCTCAGCAACACAGTTTTTCCGGCTTTTTCGGATTTGTAGTATTTCGATATATTCACTTGATTTTTTTTGATGGGGTCAAATATGTGATAATGCCGACTTATGCATAAAGACAATAATCTTACTAAGAAAGTGAAAGCGGGCGGTTGCGCCTCAAAAATGAGCTCTCAAGAGTTAGCTTCTATACTCAGTGTGCTTCAAAAAAACAATAGTGAAAACCTGTTGACTGACATGAAAAATTTTGAAGACGCTTGTGTTTACAAGCTTTCAGAAGATATGGCGGTTGTGCAGACACTTGATTTTTTTCCGCCGATGCTTGATGACCCATATCTGTATGGTCAAATCGCAGCTGCAAACGCGCTTTCAGACATATATGCAATGGGGGCTACACCCACAATTGCACTCAATATAATAGGATTCCCAACTTGTGATTACACAAAAGACGAATTGCAAGAGGTTTTGCATTCTATATTGAAGGGCGGCGCCGACAAGGTAAAAGAATCAGGCGCTTTGCTAGCTGGTGGCCATTCAATTCAGCTATCTGAGCCGGTTTATGGATTGTGTGCTACAGGCTTTCTACATCCCCAAAAGATTCTCACCAATAGTGGTGCCCGCTCTGGCGATGCTATTGTGTTGAGCAAACCAATCGGCACAGGTGTTGCTTTGCTAGGTTTAAAGGGTGAGCGTTTGCTTCCAGATACTTTTAATCAGCTATTAAACAATATGACAATGCTAAACGCTTCTGCTCTATCTGCATCTCTTGATTTTAAAATTCATGCATTAACCGATGTGACTGGATTTGGACTGATTGGTCATTTACATGAAATGGCTAAAGCAAGCGGACTAAATGCATATATAAATAGAACGAAAGTCAATACATTCGACCAGGTGCGAGGACTTGCGCGCGAAGGTTTTGTGTCTGCTGGTTCTTATACAAATAGAGATTCTTATAGTCAATTCACACAGTTTGATAAAAGTGTTCCACTTGAAGACGAAGATATCTTTTTTGATCCACAAACATCTGGTGGATTACTATTTTCACTTCCTGCAAATGAAGCCGAATCGCTGATGGAGCGACTTTTGCAAAAGGGTCTTTTGCCGAGTCTTATAGGCAATTTTGTTGATGAAGAAGAAATTGGTAAAGTGGTGATTCAATAATGAGCGAAAAAAATTCTGAAACTAATCAAATAGATCTTCGCGGACTGGCTTGTCCTGAGCCTGTACTGCGTACAAAAAAAATACTTGACCAAAAATCGAAAGGCAATAGCCCCGTTTCATTATTAGTAGATACTGATGTGACCGTAAAAAATTTAGAACGTCTTTGTTCTGCCAATAATGCTCAAATTATTGAATCGCAAAAAATAAATGATCATTTTAGGGTCCTGATTGCCCCGACAAACAAAGAGTCGAGCAAAGAAGAAAAAAAGGATGGCTCTAAAGTTGGACCAGTTGTTTTCATCAGTAAAAACAGTTTTGGTACTGGAAGCGGGTCAGAGGATCATGATTTTTCTAATCATCTATTGAACATGTTTTTGCAAAGCCTGTTAGCGACCGGGCATCGAATCGACGCAATCTTGATGGCAAATAGTGGCGTAAAAATAATGGCAGAATCGCCATTTAAAGATGTGATTGCCGCATTCGAGGCACAAAACACCAAGGTCTTTGCTTGCGGTCTTTGCGTTGAATACTACAAGATAAAAGACCAGGTGCCATCTGACAAAATCACCAATATGTTCGCCATCTGCGAGTATTTGATGACTGCAGAGCGCGTGATCGAGCCTTAGTTACAAAATCAAAAGACTACAAGTTACGGTCATACCAGGTTGTATCTTTGCCAGTCACGATTTTGAGCGTGATATAAGCCACTATAAGCGTTCCGAAGATAATACCGACGATTACCAAATCGCTTGCTGTGTGAAAGAAAGAAACCAGCTGGCCTAATTTTTCCAACGCTTGTACCTGTTTATTCGTAAATAAATACTAGCACGCCTGTCTAGTAGCAAATCTATTTGACTGCACCGGATCTAACCAGCTCGAGTGCCTGCTCTTTGCTTGGCAGTCCTCTATAAGCGCTCATTTCGGTTGTCGAAAGTGCAGCGACAGCGCATGCGAAAGGTACGGACTGACTGAAGTCTTCGTCATTAATAGAATTGAGCAATTCTATTGGACTTTGATTACTGTTGCCGTTTTTCTTGCTATCTACTTCTTCAAGACTATTCAGAATTGAATGCAAGAAGCCTGACATGAAAGCGTCGCCTGCGCCCACTGTGGCTACTGTATCGACCTTATAGGCTTTGGCGGTGAACACCCTTTCGCGAAAAATGACCAGAGCGCCTTTGTCAGCCATTGTGACTATAACAATTGGACAATTTGATTCTTTGTAGAAGGACAGAGCAGCGTGTTGAAAAGCTTCTATCGGCATATCTAGAAATCCGGCAAGACTTTGAGACTCAAATCCTGTGCAAGGCTGGTTTTCGTACAAGGCTAATGCTGCTGGGTCGACGTCCAGATTGAGACTATAAAGTTGCTTTGACCAGTAAATGAACTCTGGAAGGTTCATTTTTACTATGTCTGCCTGGCTTACAGCTTTTGCTACTGCTTTTTTGACTACTGCTCCAAAGCCAGTAGGAAAGCCTGCATCAAAAGAAACGATCAGTCCTTTTTTGCGGGCAAGTTGCATATATGCCAAGACTGCACTGGTGCGGGGCTCCGCCATCATCGAAATGCCGGTTGTGTGCAGGCATGCGGCGTTCGCTATTTGTTCTTCGCCAACTTTTTCAAGGTCTAAATCGGCTGCAGCTGATGTTTTTGG